>JACQWW010000190.1 GCA_016209025.1 Elusimicrobiota bacterium
CATTGTAAGACTTGGCTCTTGCAGGCATAAAATCTAACAAATTGGTCGTCTGCGCAAATCCAGGCTAAAGCATCAAAAGCCATGCCGCTCAAGCCGAAGGCCGCGCCTGCGCCGGCCGTGGTAAGTCCCAAGCTGACCAAGCCGCCGGTTTTTTCCCGTAGATAACCATGCGCCACTGCGCCGCCGAGACCTGCCCCGGCGCCCAAGATGCCGCCGCCGACAACCCCGGCAGCTATATTGGCAAGGCCGGACACCCCTGAACCGCTGCCCGCGGCCCTTGAGCCAAGCGCCACAGCTCCGGTCAAGGCTCCGGTGAATGATCCCAGGGGAGCCTCGACAAAAACCCGCTGGGCCCAATGAGCCGGCCGCCGCCGTGTTTGGGAACAGCTGTTTGCGCAACCCGAGCCGATGGCGGCTGCCGCGGGCCTTACCACAAATTGTGAAGGCGTTGTAACCTTACTGCCGCCCTGAAACTGGGCCCCGGAAAAATAACTATCCAGGTGCAGGTTGACATGAAACGGCGACGGCTCATCCGAGGCAAAGCCGGAACTGCCGATCAGGCTGAACATAAAAACAACGATCAATGATTTTTTATTCATGGGTTTGCTTGGTTTCTCCTTTTGATTTTTTTAAACATAACAAACTTATTTTCTCACAGAACCGGCTTTTAACCTAGGGTCCCAAGGGCATTATTTTGTAGGAGTATCGGCTATTTTAAACCGGGACCTTTGCCGAAGATAGGCATGTCCTAATTTTTGAACAGCTTGCTGTTTTTTTTCGGAAAATACCTTACAATCAATATGATGGCCCAGGTAAACAAGCGGTTTGAAGACAAATTTTTTATCGCCTTTGCCCACCAGATGCGCTCGCCCCTGCAAACCATCCAATCGAGCGCTGAATTCGCCCTTGAATTTCTTTCCCCCCAGGCCAAGTTAAAGGAAAATTTGGAGATTATGCGGCATAATGCCCAGCGGCTTTCCAAAATGGTTAACGCGCTTTTGGATATGGCCAAAAGAGGCGCCTGCCGCCTGGAGCCGGGCCGGCTTTCATCCGTGGTTGAGGCCGCCCTCTCGCCGGTTGAGCCTTTGGCCGAAAAGCAGGGTGTCGCTGTTGAAAAACAACTTCAAGACAAGGCCGTCATCAAGCTCGATGCCAATATTCTTGAAGGCGCCCTTTATAATCTTTTTTTAAATGCCATCGAAGCCATGCCTTCTGGGGGCAGGCTGGCCGTGGAAATCCAAGCCGGCGATCAAGGCGCGCGGCTGACCATCGAGGATACGGGCCAGGGCATGGCGGAAAATCTGCTGGCCAAGCTGGGGGAGCCTTTTGTCACCACCAAAGAAAACGGCACCGGGCTCGGCCTTTACGTCACCAAGCAGATTCTTGACCAGCACGGCGCGCAAATTTGTTGGAAAAGCCAAAAAGGGAAAGGCACAAAGGCGACAATTATCTTTCCCCGGCTTTCTTAATGATGACTCAGACAAACGTTCTGATCGTTGACGACGATCAGGAGTTATGCGGGGTTTTAAAAAATTTTCTCGAGGCCAAAGGTTATCGGACTTTTATCGCCGCCGATGCTGCCGCGGGCCTGGGAATTCTTGAAAAAGAAACGATCGGCTTGGCGCTTCTTGACTTGACGCTGGGTGGCATGCCGGGAATGGAGCTTCTCAAAGAAATCAAAGCAGAAGACCCCGGCCTGCCGGTTGTTATTCTGACCGGAGACGCCGAGGTGCAGACAGCCGTGGCCGCCATCAAGGCCGGGGCCGCCAACTACATCACCAAACCCATCACCAACGAAGGGCTGCTCGTCTCAATGGAAAAAGCCCTGCGGGAGCGCGATCTCGCCCGCGAGGTGGAGGCTTTGAGAACCCAGGTCAAAAATCTGGACCCTTGCGGCGAATTTCTAGGCTCGAGCCCGGTTGTCCGCCGGCTGATTGAACAGGCAAAGCAGGTCGCCGGCACGGACATCGCCGTTTTAATTCAGGGAGAATCAGGAACCGGCAAAGAACTTTTGGCCAGGCTCATTCATAAATGGAGCTCAAGACAGGACGGCCCTTTTGTCGCCTTGGATTGCGGGGCCATTCCGGAAAGCCTGGTGGAAAGCGAGCTTTTCGGCCATGAAAAAGGCGCCTTCACCGGAGCAGACACGAAAAAACCGGGACTTTTTGAGCTGGCTTTCCGGGGAACGCTTTTTTTAGATGAAGCAGGCAATCTTTCCCTTCCCATCCAAGCCAAACTCCTTCGCGCCCTGGAAACCAGGCAGCTGCGCCATTTGGGAGGAAAAAAGGACATTTTTACCGATGTGCGCGTCCTGGCCGCTTCCAACCGCGACCTTAAAAAGGCGGCGGCCGACGGTTCTTTCCGGCAGGACCTTTATTACCGCCTTAATCAATTCGAGCTGAAGGCCCCTCTCTTAAGAGAGCGGCCCCAGGACATTTCTCTTTTGGCCGGGCATTTTTTAAAGCTGGCCAATAAAGAACTTAAAAAATCAGTGGCAGCTATTCATCCCCAAGCCATGCAATGGCTCCAAAAGCAAGCCTGGCCCGGCAATGTCCGCGAATTAAAAAGCGCCGTCACCAAGGCCTGCCTGCTTGCCGATAAAATAATTCAACCGGAACACTTCGCCCAGGCGCCGGAGAGGCAAGGGGGTCAGGTCTCTACTTCTACTTCTTCGCGAAGAAGTAGAAGTAGAGACCTGACCCCCTTGACGTTGACGCTGGCCGGCCAGGAAAAAGAGATTATTCTCAAGGCCTTGGAAAAAACCGGCGGCAATAAACGGCAGGCAGCCAAGACCCTCGGCATCCACCGCAGCGTCCTTTATTACAAGCTCCACAAGCTCGGCATCCATTAATGTTTGATTACGCTATTCTGGGGCTGGGCAAAACAGGGCGCGCTGTTTTGGAATACCTGGATAAAAATGAACCGAAGGCGGATGTTTTGGCCAGCGAGGCCAAAACTGATCCTGCTCTTGAGATAAAATTAAGAGACGATTTTCCCGGCGTTGTTTTTGAATCCGGCGGCCACACTGAAAAAGTTCTCCAAGCCAAGCTGATTATCAAAAGCCCGGGCCTTGATCCGAAAATTCCCATCTTGAGCAAAATCCGGCAATCCGGAATCAAAGTGGTCAGCGAACTTGAATTTGCCTTGTTAAAATTAAAAGAAAGGCCCAAAACAATCATCGCCGTTACCGGCACCAACGGCAAAACTACAACTACTCATCTGATCGGGCATCTATTGGCGATGAACAACCGCAAAACAGTCGTAGCCGGCAATATCGGTTCGCCTCTTATCTCACAAATTCCAAATATCGGCAAACAAACCGACTTGGCGCTTGAAATCTCTAGTTATCAGCTTGAGGATTCGGGCTATTTAAATTTGGATTGCGCGGCGCTCATGAACATCACCCCTGACCATCTTGATCATCACGGCGGCTGGGACAGCTATGTGGCCGCCAAAGGTAAAATTTTTTCCTCTTTGCGGCCAAGCGGCATAGGCATCGTTAACTGGCAAGACAAGGCCGGCCAAGAGCTTTCTTCCGGCTTTAAAGTTAAACGGCTTTTTTTCAGTTCCCGGCAAGTATTAAAACAAGGGGCTTGGTCGCGGGACGGAAAGATTTATTTTTGCGCCAGCGAACTGGGCTGTCCTCTGGCAGAATCAATAGCCCCATGTCCCAATCTAATGGGGGACCACAACCTGGAAAATCAAATGGCCGCGGCTCTGGCCGCGCTTTTTGCCGGACTTCGTCTGCCTGAAATAGAAACGGCCCTGAAAACATATTTTCCGCCGGCCCACCGTCTTGAAAAATTGGGCGAAGTCAAAGGAGTTTTGTTTATCAACGACTCAAAAGCCACCAATGTAGAAAGTGTCCTGGTGGCGCTTGCGGCCCTGGAACCTGTTGCCAGGGCGCGCCATGGCAAAATCCATCTTCTTTTGGGCGGCCTGGATAAGGGTTCTTCCTATGCCCCGATCGCCGCTTATGCCCCGATCGTGACCGCTGTTTATTGTTTCGGCCAAGCCAAGGTTAAAATCGCCGCTGATTTAGCGGCTAAGCTGGCGCACCGAACGCATGAAAATATGGCTGAGGCCGGCCGCGACGCTTTGGGCCGGGCCTCGAAAGGCGATATCATCCTGCTTTCCCCGGCCTGCGCCTCCTTCGATCAATTCCAAAATTTCGAACACCGCGGCGACTCTTTCCGTGAATTTTTCAGAAGCCTTGCGCTGATAAAAACCTAATTTCGGTTTATGCCGAAAACAAGCACGTCAATGTCGCTGGTTTTTTTGCCCGTCCCTTGGCCAGGCTGCCAAAAACAATCATATGGGTATCCGCGTGGTGAGTGCGGCGCGGCCAAGTCGAACCACGGTTTTGAAATCTAGCTCGCCCTCTCCGCGGATTCGACTCGCTTCGCTCGAACCGCCTTTGCTACAATTACGTTTATGGCAGTACAGAAAACTATAAAAAACGAACTCGTATATTAATTGTTACACATGCCGACGATACTTAGAATAGGCCCTTATCGTTTCTTCTTTTACAGCAACGAAAAAGGGGAGCCGCCGCATATCCACGTGCAGCGGGAACGATTTCTTGCTAAGTTTTGGTTAAATCCTGTTGTTGCGCTGGCGAGCTCAAAGCACTTTGCCTCGCATGAGCTGCGAACGATTCAGAAACACGTTGAAGACAATCGGCAAGTATTTATGGAGGCCTGGAATGAGCACATCGGCAGTTGAAACGCACGCTTTGGCGGAGAATGTCGAGTTCACAGATAACGATATGGTCGTGTCCTTGGTGGACGGGAGAAAAGTAACCATCCCATTAGTGTGGTTCCCCCGCCTGGCAAATGCCGCAAGAAGCCAGTTGGAAAAATACGAGCTTCTGGGTGATGGGGAAGGCATTCACTGGCCTGAGGTTGATGAGGACCTGAGCGTATCCGGCTTGCTGCGCGGAAATCATTGACGATCCTCGCATAATAAGCCCATCCAGCCGACGCTAAAAAGCAGCGGATAGGGGACGTTGTTTAAGTGCGCCAGGTAATTCGCTATGTCGGTGGCGGATTGCTGTGCCGCTTGCGGCGGCGCATGACTTTGTCGAGGCTTTTGACCGCCTGATAAAACACTTCCTGCTCTTGCGCCGGTCTGTCGCGCACTACGTGGGTGATTTTTTTCTCCAGCGTTGAGGGTTTATATTCCAGCGGTTCCTCGCAAAGTAAGTCTCCCATTTTGACCCCCAGAGCGCCGGCAAGCTTATGAAGCGCGGCCAGGCTGATTTTCTTTTCTCCTCGCTCGATCTTGCCGATGTAGGCTCGGGACATTCTCGGCAAGGAGGGGGAACCCGGCTAAAGCGCACCTGCGGGTAGGCGATGATTTCCCAAGTTAGGGCTTTGTCTCGGAAAATAGTCATTTTGATTCAAGGACGGCATTTGGGGGAATTTTTAGGCGACTAACCGGGAAACGTTTTGGAACTCAATTATCAAATAATGTTGGATTTAAAATGAATATTGTTAACCTGAAGCCAGTGAAGCGGCTTTTGGCCTGAAGCGGCAAATGGTCTCGTCAAGCCGACGCTTAAAATAAAAGGGTCGCCTTCGGCCAATGCGCTTTCGGCCCGTGAAACCACCTCCTCGTCGGGCGCGCTGTGATCCTTTCTATAAAATCTAATGTCATTAACGCCAAGGTCTAAATTAAATGTGCCGTCGCTGATGGCCAATCGGATTTGCTTGTGACCCGCAAGTCCAGGCCGAAGATGAAACTTTGGAATTTCTTCAAGAATAAGACACCCCAAGGATGCGTTTCCGCGTTCAACGTCCACCCCGCAGGATTTAGGCCCTCTTGCCTTTAAATCTTTGCCAAATATGTCAATCAAATTTTTGCTTGCGATGCGGCTTAGGCGCTGCCAGAATTCATTGGGGTCCATAGTGCCAAGCGATTTAACGCGATCAGGACTAAACCGGCAATCTTCCACTTCGGGGCGCTGGGGAGTCGGAATAACCGGGCCCAGATTGCAAATTGAGGCTATATCAAACGGCCCGCCATGGCACGCTAAAAGTTTTGTTTCCAATCGCTTGCCGAGCGCCGGCCGGACGTGGCGGCCTGTTTCAAGGTCAATGCCGGCAACGCAGATGTAGCCGGGGCTCATTTTAGTCAGATGATTGACGACGATTTTCACTAAAGATGATTTATTTTGACGTCGCCCCAGCGTTCTTTTAAATACTCAGCCGCCAGTCTTCGGTGACAATGATCCGGCTCGTGCTCGCTGCAGAGCAACACGCTGGGAACGGAAAACAGTTTTTTGTCTAACTTGGTTTCTATTTTGCGCTCTTTCATCAAGGCAGTAAAATCTTTTTCATAGGTATCCCAATTGCCCCCATGCTTTTTATATCGGCCTAAAATGTTCTGGGTTGGCGCAAGAAGCGGCTCATAAACATATTCTGCATCGCAGATTTCTTTGAGAAAAAACCGCAAGTCGTCTTGTTTGGCGAATCCTGACAATTGCGATGAACGATTCAGCCGGATATCAACTAGCCGTTTTATGCTGCTTTTTTTTAAAAGTCCGAAGAAATCAGCTGCTGTTTTTTTTGTAAAACCGATCGTGTAGATTTCCATGCAAAAATTTCATTCTCTCCGAATAATAAATCCTGCTCGTTAGGATAGCGGTTTTTATCGGCCATCCTCAACTCTTTTTCCGTTTGAATGTAGCCGTTTCCGCGAATGTGCCTAACACGAATTCCTTGCCGCTCTAGAACTTTTCCCACAAGCAGGCGCCTGTGGCAGTTTGTCGGGTCTTCCTCACTGCACATAATTGCCGTTGCCGCATTTTGCAGTAAGCCCTTGAGTTTCGCTATGCCGTTAATGAAAAAGTCTGTTTTGGCGATTTCCGAGTAAAGGACATACCCCTCGGCATCGTAATATTCCTTCTCCCCGGGCTGGCCGCCAAGCTCTTTTCCCATAAAAACGTATCTAATGCCCGCGCGGGTCGTGTTATTTTCCAAAACGCTCTTATTGAATTGCGGAGAGTACTTGGAAGCAGGGTAGGATCGAATATCCGCCAGAGTATGAATCTTTTTATCAAAAAGCAGGCCGAGGAACTCACTGAGGGTACGATTGGAGTGGCCGATGGAATAGACCGTTTCGTTGGCCATAGTATCATTATAAGATTTGAACGGTTGGGTAAACGGCGTAAGCGGGGTTCAACGCTTGCGGCGGCGCATGACCTTGTCGAGGCTTTTGACCGCCTGATAAAACACTTCCTGCTCTTGCGCCGGTCTGTCGCGCACTACGTGGG
>JACQWW010000182.1 GCA_016209025.1 Elusimicrobiota bacterium
AGAGGCGCCCGGCAGTGAGGGCACAAGGGAGTCTTTTTCTCTTGGCCCGCTTGGGATTTTTTAAAAAGACGGATCAATTCTTCATATTCGTAGGCCGGTTTAACAGCCTCTTCGTTTTGAAGTCTTACCCAGGTATCCGGCCTGAAGGCGGTTAATTTGCCTAAATCAGCGGCCGGCAGCGGTCCCTGCCATTGGCTGTCAATCAAAGCAAGCCACAGCCGGGGAATATTTTTCTGCTTGACGGATATTTCAGCTTCGGCGATAGGCGCCACCCGTTTGAAGTTTTTAATATTTTCTTCCAAGGTTTTTTCATCAAGATGGGCCATGGCGGCCAGGACGGCTATTCTTTTTTGAACAGGAGGATGAGTTGAAAATACATCGGCAAAAAAGCCGTTTGTTTCATCGAAACGGTTTAGGGCCGGATTGACGATAAAAATCGTCTCTATTTTGGCGCCAAGGCCGCCCTCCCCGCGCCACCCGTCTGATATAAGCTGTAACGCTTCGGCCAGGCTTATAGGATTTCTGGTCAGCCTGACGCCGACCGCGTCCGCCCGGTATTCCCGCTGTCTGGAAATAAAAAATCTTAAAACAAGGCTTATGAAACTGACGAGCCTGAGCAGGACGTATAGCAAGGCGAGCAAAAATAAGCCTCTGGCGCCGGCCCCTCTGATCAGAGACGCCAATTTTTCCAGGATGACCTCGTATACTTCGGCCAAGGCGCTGGCCACTGAGGCGCTCAGGCAGTCGCCGCCGACAATGTGGCCGGCTTCATGGGCTGTCACGGCTTCTATCTGCGGCCGGCTAAGGCGGGCCAGCAGCCCTTCAGTGACGCCGATGACGGCCTGCCGGTTGAAATCTTCAAGGGCAAAGGCGTTCATGGCTGCGCTGGGAATCACCACGGCTTTGAGCGGCCTGCCGCCGATGGCGATGCTTACTTCCTCGACTATGTTTTTGAAAAGTTGGTGATAAGCGTCTTTTTCTTCAGGGGGCTCGGCTCCTAAGGCGCGTAAAAGTCTTTCCATAAGATTATTAATGGATATCAACCAATGGGCCAAGGCCGCAAAAAAAGCCACGGCCAAAATAAATAAGGTATTTTTCAAAGGGGGCAAAACAAGGCCGCCCCCATAGATGCTTTCCGTCAAAAAAAGCGCCAAATAAGCGGTTAAAAAATAAAACAGAACGATAAGGGCGAAAAAAAGCCCGATGACGCGGCTTTTTCGCTTCTCGATATCAACAAAAGTAAAAGGCATCCCCTCAGAATTTAACCTGAGGTGTTTCTCTTTGTCCTTTATCTTCGATTTCGAAAAAATCCCTTTTGCTGAAATTGAACATTCCGGCCACCAGGTTCGTCGGCACAACCTGAATGGCCGTGTTGTAATTGGCGGTTTCGTCGTTGTAATGCTGGCGGGCAAAAGTAATTTTGTTTTCCGTTGAGGTTAATTCTTCCTGAAGCCGAAGGGCATTTTGGTTTGCTTTAAGGTCGGGATAATTTTCCACCACGGCAAACAATGACCTGAGCGTCTGGGTCAGGAAATTTTCCGCCTGGGCCTTGTCTTTTATCCCCTGGGCGTCAACTGCCTGGCTTCTGGCTTTTATGACGCGCTCAAGGGTGTCTTTTTCATGGGCCATGTATCCTTTGACCGTTTCCACCAGATTGGGAATGAGATCATGGCGGCGTTTCAGCTGGACGTCAATCTGAGCCCAGGCATTGTCAATTCTCACTTTCAAGCCGACCAGCGAGTTGTAGGCGAAGAAAAACCATCCCACCGCCGCAAACACGAAAATAAGCGCTATCCATGCAAACATGACAACCCCCTTTTTATGCAGATATTGGAATTTCGCATTTTCTTAAGATAAGATCAAATTATTTTGCGTTTTATTTGAGGATGCTTTTTATGGCTTTTGGGGTTTCTAGTTCAAAATAGCGTTTAACTTGATTCCATTCCAGCGGTTTCAGGAGTTGGGGCATCGGGTCTTTTTCCGCATCGTCGAAATAAACAAGGGCCTTTGCCGCCTGAAGAGCAAAATCAGCCGTATTCGGGAATTTTTTGTCAGCCAGATTAAGCAGAGCGGGCAAAGAAATTTTTTTACAAACAGCGTAGAGATCAATAAAATCTTTTTTCGCGCCTCTGCCGATAACGGCGCCGATTTTCATAAGGGCAATATCCTCAATAGAGGCGATGCGGATCGCCTGCCAGGATTTTGCCGGTTTTAAAAGGGCGTAATTATAATACAGAAAGCTGACGAAGGCTTTCCCAACCGTTATATGAAGGGTTCCCGTTTCTTCCTGGCGGATTTTAAAATTTGCGTTCAGTTGAAGCGATTGTTTTAAATTTTGGCGTTTTTTGTCATTAAGGATATTGGCTGATGAAAAAAAATCCAGGTCAACCGATATTCTGTGGCCGAGTTGAAGGGCAAGAGCCGTGCCTCCAGCCAGGTAGAATTCTTCGAGTTGAGGCATTTTATTCAAGACAGCCACGGCTTTTTGGACGTTTGGGGTTATTGCCTGAGGATGCCAGGGGGTGTTCATGCTGCGGCGCCTCCCCAGCCGCGGCCTTTGATTCTCCATAGCGGCGGTTGCTGTGTTTTGGCGTGAAAGTAAAGAGACCAAAAGCGAAAAGATTTCGGTCCTAATAGGCGTTGTCCGTCTTCCTCCAGGAATTGCCGGATTATATCCGGAGGGTATCTTTTAACAGCCCAATAAACGTCGTTTCTCGTTCCAAAGTCAAGGAGGCGCGAGAGTACGAGCCGCCAGTCGCGGTAGGGATTAAGTTGTTTTAAGGCGTATTCCGGAAAAAGGATAGCCAGGCGTTCGGGCAGTTTTCTGAGCTTTTTTGGAAAGGCCGAGAGGTTTGAAATTTGCGCGTAGTCCACCAGCCAATCAGCGGGAAACTTGCCGTATGTTTTTAAAACCCCCGTTTGAATAGCGCGGTAGATTTGCCGGCGGGAACGCCGCAGGAGGCCGGCCGCCTCGGCCGCGGTGCAGACCCGGACGGTTTTGGAAGGGCGCCCCGGCTGCCCGCGTTCTTTAAATAAGAGATTTCCCTGATCGTCCTGGGCAAGAACACGTTTTATTATGCTCATGTCATATATTATGACATAGAAATAGAAAAAAATCAATAAGAGGTGAGCCGGTCTTGCAAAGTCAGCTTGGCGTAAAACGAAGACCCGACCTCTTACCCCCACATCCTTTGATTTTTTTTCGTTTGACACTTCGCAATATTTTTTTACTATAAGCTACAGATAAGAAATCTTGAATGTCAGGAGGTCATCTAATGCGCAGAGCAGCGGCAGTAAAATTAATCGCAGGTATAATCGTGCTTGGTTCGGTCCGAGCTGGTTTCGGCTTTGGGCTGTGGGCATCAGGATCTTATCACCCCGTAGGCGCGCGGGCTACCGCCATGGGTGGCGCCTTCACCGCCATTGCCGACGACGCGACCGCGGTTTATTGGAATCCGGCGGGCATTACGCAATTAAGACGGCCGGAGATTTCACTGGTGGGGCAATATTTTGGCCTTGCCGCAAAATCAAACCTGACCAGGCAAAACCGCAGGCTGGATGACACCAATGTCAATTTTGCCAGCTTCGCCTATCCCCTCCGCAGCGAAGAGCTTAAAAACATAACCCTGGGCGGCCACTATATGCGTTCAGGCCTGCGGGGCTTCTATTTAATTACGGAGCATACCGGCAGCGCCCACGCCATCGGCGAGGTAAAGCATGATGGCTATATCGAAATATTCGGCGCCTCCATGGGCATTGACATAACAAAAAATCTGGCAACAGGTTTGACCGGGGGTTACCAGCAAGGCATAACCAAGGGACAAGGCACGCTGGCTGAGTATAGCGACGCTACCTTCACCAACATCAGTTCTACCACCAAGACAAATTATAAAGGAGACATTTCCGACTTATGGCTTGGCTTCGGCTTTTTGTGGAAATTGACTCCGGAGTTGAAACTGGGGCTCAATTTTAACCGGGCATTCGGCGATTATGGCTTGGAAGTTGTGTCCGACAATCCCAACTGGGGGAATCTGCCCATGGGTAAAACCAAAGCCTCCAGCGCCGGCAGCATAGGTCTGAGTTGGCGCGCCAATGACAAACTGACGTTGGCCTTTGACTTTAGTAAAATGGGCAGCCGCTGGGCGGGACTGGACACCACCGCTTACCGCACTGGAGCAGAATACATCATCCCCGTAGGAAAAACTGTGAAAGCAATTCCGCTGCGCGCAGGATACTTTTATGACGATTACCGAATGGTGAACCAGTGGATTGTTACTGATACGGACGGCAAAGGCACGGGAAATTTTGGGACATTCGGTTTCGGACTGGTATTTGCCGATTTTCAGATTGAAACTGCTTTCGAATACGGCAAACGAAAATTAGGGGATTTGGCATATACACTTTCATATCCAGCCAATTTCCGTTCAGCCATAAACCGGGACCAAGAAGACACCATTAAAAGATTATTGTGGTCCATCATTTATTACTTCTAGCCGCGAAAAAGACCTTTTCCCTGGCGTTTCCCTTTTTCCTCCTGGCCCGTTTTGCTTTTGCCGCGGGCGACTGGTGGGACTATCACGCCGCGGCCCAAAGATACGAAAAGAAGGGCATGTACGAGGAGGCCATCAACAACTACATCAACGCTATCTGTCTGGACGGCAAAGACCGGAAAAGCGCGCGCACCTACGGCATGCATTTCATGGACTATTTTCCCCACCGGGACTTGGGGATGCTCTATTACAAGCTGGGGCTTTACCAGAAGGCGGTATTGGAATTTAAAAAGTCCCTGGAGAACATTGAAACGGAGCCGGCCCGCCAGTATTTAAAGCTGGCCCAACAGCAAGTGCCGGCCGGCGTGGCTTCCCAAGAGCTTGAACTGGAGAGAAAAAAAGCGCAAGAGGAGGCCGCGGCCCGGAAATTCTACGAGAAGGCCGATGATTATTTCCAAAACAAAAAATGGGAGCTTGCCGTTTCCGAAAGCCGCAAGGCCCTGGAGCTTTTCCCCGCTTTTACCCAAGCCAATGACCTGCTGGAAAAAGCCGGGGAGCAATTGGCGCTTATTGAAGAAAAGGAGGAAGCAGAGCGGCTCTGGCAGGAAGCAGAGAGACTTTTTAAACAAGGCCAATACGCTTCCGCCGCGGATCAGTGCGAGCGCGTGCTGACTTTGGCGCCCGGGCGCCGCCAAGCGCAGACGCTCTTGGAGAAAGCCAAACAAGCGGCTGAGCGTCTGGAAGAAAAAGCAAAGGCGGCTCAGATAAAAGAGCGCGCTGCCCGGCTATACAACGAAGCCAAACAGGCTTACAAAAAGGGCCGCTATGCCCTGGCAAAAGGGCAATGCGAAACCATTCTTTCCTTTGCGCCCGCCCATAGGGAAGCTGCACAACTCCTCGACAACATCCAGCAGACGCTGTCCCAAAGGGAAAATGAGCAAAACGCGCTGCGGCATTATGAAAACGGCCAGATTTACGCGCGCCAAGGGGACATGGCCAAAGCAATCGCAGCCTGGAACCAGGCCTTGGAGCTTGTCCCAAAATTCCGCGACACGCTGCCCTTACTGAAACTTGCCGAACACAAATTGGAAGCGCACAAGGAGGTGGAAAGAAAGCTCGCCCTACTCAAGCTCAAGGAGCGCCTCGCCATTTTAGACTTTGAGCCCATAGGCGTGGATAAAGTCCTGGCGGAGGCGGTATCGGAAAATTTCCGCACCATGATGAGCGAGAAGGGGCAATTTTATATATTGGAGCGCAAATTCATCGCCAAAATTCTGGAAGAGCAAAAATTGCAGATCTCCGGAGCGGTTGATCCCGAACAGGTTGTCAAACTGGGCAAGCTGGCAGCCGCCAAGTCCCTGCTTTTAGGCAGCTTGACCAAAATTGGAACGATTTATACTTTAAACGCCCGCATTGTGGACGTGGAAAGCGGCAAGGTGGGGGCGGCTTTCAGCGCCGAGACAAAGAAAGAAGACGAACTGCCGGCCATGATGGAAAAAGTTATCAAAGCCTTGTCCGGATAAAAACAAAACTCAGAGCGCAGGCCGCTTCAACGGTTTGGCGCTAGGGCCACAGAAAGCTTTTCCGCAGCTTTTTCAGCCAAGCGGTCCAAGTCGGAAAAATCGCGGGTCCGTTCTGTCGCTCCCCCCACTACCTCGGCCGTTTCCACCTTGACCAGCCGGATGGACAAAAGCGATTTGCCGCCCAGCTTGGAGAAACTGCCAAAACCGATTACATTAGCTCCCAAGATGCGGCCGACACGGACCGCCGTGGCTGTATCCACCACGCCGGTTAGGCCCAGCTTCATTTCTTCCAGAATTTCCTTAAGCCGTGCCCGCTCCGTCAAGCGCAAACCCGGATTGGCGGACATCTGGACTGAAACCAGATCGGCCAGGGTAATTCCCAGCTGGTCCATGTTCGCGTCCCCGGTATTATTTTTAAAGGGCAGAATAGCCAGGGTAATAGCAGCCTTGTGCGGCTGCGGCTCGTCAACCGTGCTGACCTCAATTTTTTGCTCCGGGAAAGCCCCGCTTTTAACCGGCACGGAGCCCCGGCAGCCGGCCATCGCCAGTGCCGCCGTTATTACTGCAACCACACCTTGCTTTTTGTAGTCCATAAACAACATGCCTGATTTTACAACAAACCGCCAATGTCGGCAAAATGCTGCGAGCCTCGTCTGGTGACGGGGGTTTAGGTGGCTGAGAAAACTTTTTGTTCGAGCTTGGCGATCTGGCCTTCTTGCGGCCTGTCCAAAACCGCGAGGCGCTCTTCGATTTTATCGTGCTTTTTATTGTGGATTTCCATAGAGCGTTTAAGCAGGCCGGTTAGATGTTCATTGAGGGCGTTGATATCGTTTTTGTCCGCTTTACCTTCCAGCCTTTGTTCAACGCCCCCCAGCCTTTGTTCAACGCCCCCCAGCCTTTGTTCAACGCCCCCCAGCCTTTCTTCTACTTGGCCGACACGATGTTTGACCTCAGCAAGTTCCACTTTGGTCGCTAATGTTGGCAGTGTTTTATCCAAAGTCTCTTGGATTTTGACAACACCAAAAGCGATTTTGGCTACTTGCTCTTTAAGAGGGGGGGCTTTTGGCTTGCCAAATTTTTTCTTAGGCATACGCCGTTATTATACCTTATACCACACCCCTAATCAGCTGGGCGTTAAGGTTAAGCATACTTGGTAAAGTATGCAAGTGAGGACACGTAATAAACCAGGTCAAAAGCGCCTGGCCCCTTTTTTAATTTTGATCTTTTTTTGTTTTTTACCCTTGCGCTCTTCGGAAGGTTTTCTTTTTCATCCCCTGGAAGAGGAATTGGAAAGGGGGAATTTGGCGGCCATGGAAAAGAAAGCCGAGTCGGAAGTTGACCGCCTTTTGAAATCCCTTGTTCTTATGTTCAAGGGCCGTTACGGCGAGGCTTTGGAGCGCCTGGAATCAAGCGCCGGGACAACCGATGTTATGGAAAATTTGGGCCGCGGCCGCCTGCTGCCGTATTTAAACGGAATGGCCGAAATCGAAAAAGGCTTTGAGCCGGAGGTTTCCAGCGCCAATGTCAGATTCCGCTCGGCAAGGCGCGATTTTGTTTTAGAAGAGGGAGCGCGAAAGGCTCTCGGCGCCTGCCGGCAAAAAGTGAATGCCTGGCTGGAAATTGAATCGCAAGAGCCGATTTTGGCCGAGATTTATAGAAGCAAAAAAAATTTCGCTTTTGCCAGCACTCTGGGAGACGAGATTTTGAAGAAAAGCGGGGTCATCGGCATTGCCAAATTCCACCGGATCATGATGCTCACGCCGGAAGCCCTTGCCTTCGGTTATTCCTGGCAGGATACCATTTGCCACGAATACGTTCACCAGGCTCTCAAAATCAAAAGCGGGTTGGACTTTCCGTTATGGTTCCAGGAGGGTGTGGCCCGTTTTTATGAAACCCTGTGGCGCGATGACGGCGAGGATGAGACAGATTCCAAAAATGTCTCAGCGCCTCAGGCGCGTCCGAGCCGTACTTTGGCGCAGGCAGTCCAGCAGGCAGTCCCTTCAGCAGAAGGGGCAAAGTGCGGCTTTGAGCTTGCCCTGGGCGATCGCGAAGAGCTTCTGCTGGCGGCCAAAGAAGGCAGGCTCGTGGAATTCAACCGCATGGAGCCTTCTTTAGTGTATCTAAAAGACGAAGGGGAAATCTCGCTTGCTTTCACCCAAGTCGCTTTGGCGGTCGAGCAATTAAATCCCAAATTGCCGAAATTAATCCAGGCAGTAAGCCGGGGAAAAGCGTTCCGCGAGGCTTTCAAGGATGTCTACGACGAAACCCTGGATCAATTTGAAAAGCGCCTGCACGAAGCATGGCTTAAGGAAGCCCAAGATAAACAAATTTCAAAAAGAAGCGGGGCTTTGCGCACGGTATTGCTGGATTCCGGTTCGGATACGGAAAAGTTATTTCTCGGCCCTAATTTGCAGAGCTTGATTTCATTGGGTGACCGCCTGCGGCGTAAAGGAAGCATCGGAGCGGCCTTAAATCTTTATAGCCAGGCCAAAGACATTGAGCCTAATAATCCTTATGTGCTTTCGCGCCTGGCGCGCGCCAAGGCGGCGCTCGGCAAACGCCGGGAAGCGTTAAACATCGGCCTGGAATTGGTTTCGGCCAATCCCCACTGGCCGCCCGGCTACGAGCTTTTGGGAGAGCTTTATGAAGGCCAAGGGCTTTTTCGAGATGCGATTGAATCGTATGCAAAGTATTTTGATTTTAATCCGTACCATAAAGAGCTGGTCAAAAAGACCGCTTTTTTAAATATTGATCTAGGCGAAAAAGATGCGGCTTTGGCATTTTTGGAAAAAGCCGCGATTCTTGACCCTAAAGACACTGAAGTCAAGGAAGCTGTCGAGGCTCTTAAACCCAAAATCCGAAGATGACCCCCTCACCCCCACCACTAAGTGGTGGGGCCTCTCCCTCAAGGGGAGAGGCGACAAAAAAGGCAATGGGGTCAGGTCTTCATTTATCATTTGTTAGTAAAAATTTGATGGCGGCCAAAGGCTTGTTGCAACAAATGACAAATGAAGACGTCCAGGGCCTCTGGCCCCAACTCCGTCCCCGAAGCTCTGCGGAGCGGGACCTGACCCCATTGCCTTCTTGTATAATAACTTACCTGTGACCCAAGAATTTGAACTGCCTTTAATTGTCTACCAGTGCGTTTCCCTGGGCGCGGTTGCTTGGCTTAAAACAAAAGGGATCAAGCCTGAAAACTATAATCCTCTTGCTCCTGACGCTGATGAGATTCTTTTTGGCCTGATGCTGGGAGATGAACCCGGCAGCTCGAAGTAATGTAAGAGTTGGGGTCAGGTCTTCATTTGTCACTTGTTGGTAGAAACTAAATGGCGGCCATAGTTTGTTGTAACAAGTGACAAATGAAGACCTGACCCCATTACTTTTTTTATTATTCGTCGGTGGCTGCGCTTTTTTTGACAAATTCCAAGAACCAAAGCCTTTACTGACCGAGCATGACAAGCAGGAACTGATTGACTATTTGATCAAGAAAGATTTTGAAGACAGCGGGCATGAACAGCCGCCTGCCGGGATGACGCCTGCCGGACAATCCGGATACGCGAGCAATGAATCAACCGGCACGGTTGAGGCGATTGAACCGGCGAGCGGACAAATGTCCCCTGTCGGCGCGGAGCCGGCCGCTCCCCAGAAAGAGACTGAAGAACCAAAAAAAGAGAAACGCCGTAAAAAAACACCATCCAGCGAATATCGTTGTAAAAAATTTGGAATTTGCGATTAACAATGGTCAGCCTATTCACCGCCATCGGGACCAGCGCGCAGAATGTCTTTTCTCTGATCGGCAGTCTAGCCAAGACAACTACAGCTCTTGCCGGCAGTGTTTTGCGGCCCGGCCGCCTCAACTACAGTATCGTCGGCAAGATAGCCTTAAATCAAATGTACTTCACCGGTCTACAAGCCACGCCGCTGATCATAGTCATCGCTTGCCTGATCGGCGGCGTGGCTGTGATGCAATCCGTCAATCTCCTGGCCGGGATTGCCGATGATCTAATCGGCTCGGTGGTGGTGGCGGTGATTGTGCGCGAGATGGGACCCCTGGTTACAGCCGTGGTTTTAGTCGGCCGTTCCGGCACCGCCATCGCGACGGAATTGGGCGCCATGAGCCTCCACGGTGAATTGGACGCGCTCAAGGCCTATCGGATAGATTCTCTGTGTTTCGTCATCCTGCCGCGCGTTCTGGGCGTCTGTCTTTCCTGCTTTGCCCTGGCCGTGTTGTTTGATTTGGCGGGCATTCTCGGCGGATTTGCCGCAGGCTTTTTGCTTAAAGATATTTCATTTTTCCTGCTGATCGGCAAGGTGACGCAAGCGCTTACCAATGCGGATTTCGCCTTCACCGCGCTCAAGGCCGTTGTTTTCGGCCTGTCCATCGCCCTTATCGCCTGCCATTACGGCCTGCTGGTCAGGGTCTCCCCCACGGAACTGCCCCGGGCCGTAACCAAGACGGTGGTCAACTCCCTGGCGGCCATCTTTATATGGGACAGCTTGCTGGCGGCCATGTTTTATCTTTTATGATTGAGTTCAGGAACGTTTCATACCGCGAAGACGGACGGACTTTATTGGAGGGTGTCAACTTTTCCATCCAGGCGGCTGACTCCATCTTGATCTTTGGTCCTGCGGTCAAGGCATGCCAAGCCCTGCTCAAGCTGACGGCCCGTATTCTTACCCAAGACAGGGGAGAAATTATTCGGAGCGGGGATCAGAGCCTTCCCTGGTCTTGCGCGGGGTATGTTTTCAAGCGCGGCGGCCTAATGAACAACCTCACCCTTTTGGAAAATGCGGTCCTGCCTGCCGTGTACCATAAAAAAATGAACATGGCTCAGGCCAAGAAAGAGGCCCTGGCTGTCTTTGAGAGAATCGGCATTAAACACCAGGCGTTTCTGCGGCCGGCTCATGCGGACCCAGGGGTCTGCCGTTTGGCTCAATGCGCGCGGGCGATTCTCGCGGACTGCCCGCTGTGGGCGTTTGAAGATCCCCTGGCCGAGGGTGATCCTGCGACTTTGCGGGCCTTGAAAACGATCCTTGCCGAACTAAGAAAAATCCGTAAAAAAGCGCTGTTGATAACCGCGGTGGATCCCCGGCTTTATTTTGATCTGGGGGAGCGCTTCATATTTTTGGAAAGCGCCAAGGCGGAAATTTACGATTCCCGGCAAGCCCTGTTCGACTCGGGCAATGTCCGGGCGAGGGAGATGTTCTAATGGAATACAAAAAAAGCGACGCCCTTATCGGCGCCTTTATCGTGTTTTCTGTTATCGTGTTTTTGGTCATTCTGGCGGCTATGAACAGACACCGGTTTGCCGCCAAGACCTACCCTATCGAAATTCATCTTCCCGATATCACCGGCATTGACAAGGGAGTGGATGTCATTTATAAGGGCTTCAAGGCAGGCAGTGTTGACCATGTTTCCATTGTCTATAAGCCGGAATTCCGGTTTATCGTCACCCTTGAGATAAAGAAGGAAATCCGTTTGCGCAGCGGCACCATCGTCATGGTTAAAAGCAAGGGCTTGGCCAGCGCCAAATACCTGGAACTTATGCCGCCGCCTGAAGGCTCGGAAGGGGAAATTATCCCGGCCGGCTCGGTCATGCCCACGGCCCAGGATATGGATTTGAGCGCCCGGGCTCATCAAGTCATGGGGGATCTGCAAAAGTTCGTAAAAGACTTCCAAAAAGCCGGAACAACGGACAAGCTCCGCCAGACCCTCGAATTGGCGCATTCGGTCATAGAAAACCTGGACGCGCTTTTAGCTAATACCAATGCCGCGGTCGCGGAAAACCGCGCCGCTCTTAGGGCCGGCATGGAGCACCTTGAAGGCGTAACTTCAAAAACACTGAAAATTTTGGAAGCCAGGGATGCCGCGATGATGGAAATCCTGGAGAATATGCGCGGCGCCTCCAGCCACTCTCCCTCCATTGCCGTTCATATCGAGGAATTGATGGCCGATGTAAAACGCCACCCCTGGAAGTTCATCCGCAAAGGAAAGGAGGACAATCCCCCGGCGCTCGATCACCGTCATGAACCGGTTTTGCGCCGCTCCACAACCACGCCTAAAGTCCAAAATTAAATAGCACAACATCTAGGGTTTAATAACTACTGATAACCATATTTTGGGGTCTTGACAAAATAACCTCATTTAATTTAAACTCTTAACATTCCTATATATTGTGATGATAATTAAATGAAGTGCCCATATTGTGTTAGTGAAGATAGTAAGGTAATTGATACCAGGCCTGGGCAGGAAAACAATGTCATCAGGCGCCGAAGGGAATGTCTTTCCTGCCATAAGCGTTTTTCCACTTATGAAAGGATAGAGCCCTTGCCGCTTATGATCATTAAATCCAATGGCACAAGGGAGCCTTTTGATCCGGCTAAAGTGCGCAACGGCTTGATCAGAGCTTGTGAAAAGCGGCCTATTTCCATTGATACGATTGAAAAACTCGTGGCTGAAATCGAGTACGCTGTTTCCAATCACGTCATGGAAGTTCCAAGTAAAATGATCGGCGAGATGGCCATGGACAAGCTTGAAAAGCTTGACCCGGTAAGTTATCTGCGCTTTGCCTCGGTTTTTCAGGGATTTTCTTCTCTTGAGGATTTTGTTGATTTGGCCGATAAAATCAGGGAAAAAGTCGGAAATAATAAAGAAGTTCAGCCTACGGCCGAACAAAAAGGGGGAAGCCGTCATGATCCAACAGGTGACGAGCGTAACGGGCTTAAAGACAGAGCAAAACAATCAGGCGCAAGGGGGGGCGCAGACGGCGGATTCAGCCAAGGGACAGACAACCATGTTTGACAAAATTCGTTCGAAGCGCCGGGCCGTATCGTCTGAAGGCATCGCCCTTACCGACAATCAGCTCAAAGTCATTCGTGACAAGTATTTAAGAGACTCTAAAAGCGTGGAGGAATGGCTTCGCGGGGTGGCTCATAACATCGCTTTGGCCGAGCTTTTTTATCATCCCAAATTCGAGGAATGGAAAGCTTTGGAAGGCGTTTCCTGCCGGACAGCCGAGTTTGCGGCCAAAGGTGAGATGAAAAGCAGGGCTTGGTTTTTCCATAACGGCCTCCAACAGGCCGGCGAAAGAGACAAAAATTTCAACCGGCTCACAGCCAATCTTTCAAGAATAGCCAATGAAGTCCCTGAGGCCCGTGAACTGGTAAGCACCTGGGAAGAGCGTTTTTATGAGACGATGTCGCATTTTGAATTTTTACCTAATTCTCCGACTCTGATGAATGCGGGCCGGGAGCTCCAGCAGCTTTCCGCCTGCTATGTCCTGCCGGTGCCTGATTCCATGGAAGGGATAACATACGCCTTGCAGGCCCAGGCCTTGATTCAAAAATCCGGCGGAGGAACCGGGTTTTCCTTCGGAAAGCTCCGGCCTTCGGGTGATATGGTCAAGACGACTAAAGGCATTGCCAGCGGAGCTATTTCCTTTATGCAGATGTTCGATAAGATGACCGACGTGGTCAAGCAAGGAGGAACCAGGCGCGGCGCCAACATGGGCATCCTTCCGTATTGGCATCCTGAAATCAAGAATTTCATCATGCTCAAGTCCAAGCCGGGCGCGATGGAAAATTTCAATATCTCGGTCGCGGTTGACGCCCAATTCATGAAAGCGGCCCGCGAAGACAAGGAATACGACCTTTTAAACCCCAGGACCAAAGAGGTGGTCGGCAAGGCCAGGGCCAAGGAGATATTCGATTTAATCATCGAGTGCGCCTGGAAGACCGGCGATCCCGGCCTTTTTATCATTGACCGGACCAATGAATCGGCTTCAAACCCGGTGCCGTCGAAGTTTTCAATTGAGAGCACGAACCCGTGCGGCGAAAAACCGTTGTACCCCTGGGAGCCTTGCAATCTAGGATCCATCAATCTGGCCCGTTTCGTCAAGGGGCCGCTGGGACACGGCGAAGTGGATTGGGACCGGCTGGAAAAAACGGTCCAGCTTTCCATTAGATTTTTGGACAATGTCATTGACGTCAATAATTATCCGTTGCCGGAGATCGAAGAGATGGCAAAAAGCCTGCGGCGAATCGGCCTGGGCGTCATGGGATGGTCGGAGATGTTAGGCGGCTTAGGCGTTTCTTACGCTTCCGACGAAGCAGTGGAAATGGGCCGCCAACTAATGGCCTTCATCAATGAAAAGTCCTGCGAGGCAAGCTGTGAATTGGCTAAAGAGCGCGGACTTTTTCCCTTGTGGGCCGAATCAATCTACAATCCGCACAGCCTGACTTACCGGGGAAAAGAGGAGCAGGCCAGAAATTGCGTGCGCACCACCATAGCTCCGACAGGAACCATCAGCATCGCCTCCGGCCTTCAGGGAAGCGGCATCGAGCCGTTTTTTGCCATTGCTTACACCCGTTACAATGCCAAGGCTTTGGAGGCGCTTCGTAAGGGCTCGAACCCTGACCCCAATGATGTTTTTCTTGAAGTCAATCCTTTGTTCGCCCAAGTGGCGCGCCAGAATGACTATTTCGGCATGTCAAAAGACGAGCTTTTCCGCAAAATTGACGCCAATCATCGTTCGGCGCGCGGCATCCATGAAATTCCCCAGGATATTCAGGAGCTTTTTGTTTCGGCGCACGACGTGCCGCTTGAATACCATGTGCGTATGCAGGCGGCTTTTCAGGAACACACCGACGACGCAGTATCCAAGACCATTAATATGCCCAATAAGGCAACGCCGGATGACGTGCGCCGCGCTTATTTCATGGCTTATGACCTGGGCTGCAAGGGAATCACAATTTACCGCGATGGCTGCAAAGCTGATCAGGTTTTGAATCTAAGCCCGCTTGAGGCGAAAAAAAGAACCGCCAGGAAAGACTTCGGCGTTTCTAGCGAATATTTCGTGGTCAAAACCGGTTATGGCACGCTTCATATCCACATCAATTACGACGATGATGGCCCGTTCCAGGTTTTTTTGAACCTGCCGCCATTGGGTACTGAAATCAGCGGCCTGACCTCGATTCTCGGCATTCTTCTTTCCAAATATCTTGAGGCGGGCGGCGATCCGGTGAGGATTCTAAAACACCTCAATTCCGTCAAAGGCGACCGGCCGTTCGGCATGGGAGACAACCGCATTGATTCGATTCCGCACGCCGTGGCAGTCGCCTTTAAAGCGCATCTTAAAAAGACCGGCAAGTTGAGCGATCCGGGAGCAACGTCGGGCAAATTTTTGCAAGCCGCGGTTTCCCCCAGGGAGGTTCCGGCTGGCGGCGATTCCATTGAAAGCCTTGAGCTTTGGGAAGTGGCCAAGGCCATTTACTGCCCCAAGTGTTTCAGCCCCAGCGTTTCTTACGAGTCGGGCTGTAAAGGCCCGACCTGCCACGAATGCGGGTATTCGGACTGTAGTTGATAGGTTGGTAAGTTGATAAGTAAAAACGGAAATTTTATAACTGTTTACGTCATTCCCGCGCCCCATTCGACTCCGCTCAGGGCTGTCCTGAGTGGCAATCGAAGGACGAAAGCGGGAATCCAGGCCAGCCGTATTTATCAACTTGTCATCTTATCAACGTATCAATTCCAGGAGGGATTTTTATGTTGAAATCTGATCAGTGGATTAAAAAAATGGCGCTTGAGAAGCGCATGATCGAGCCGTTTGAAGATCATCTCGTCAGGGACGGAAAAATTTCCTTCGGCCTTTCGAGCTATGGTTATGACATCCGGATTGCCGAGGAATTTCTGGTGTTTACCAACCTTAACACGACGGTCGTTGACCCCAAAAAATTCGACGAGCAGTCTTTCGTAAGAAAAAAGGGGGAGTGTTGCGTCATTCCGCCTAACTCGTTTGCGTTGGCCAGGTCTATCGAATATTTTCGCATACCGAGGCAGATAACCGCGATCTGCGTCGGTAAATCCACTTATGCCCGCTGCGGCATCGTCGTCAACGTGACGCCTCTTGAAAGCGAGTGGGAAGGTCATTTGACGATCGAGATTTCTAACACCACGCCCCTGCCGGCAAAAGTTTACGCCAACGAAGGCATCGCCCAGCTTCTTTTTTTAGAGTCGGATGAAGTTTGCCGCGTCTCGTATGCCGACAGAAAAGGCAAATACCAAGCCCAGAAGGGCGTGGTGCTGCCAAAACTTTAATGTCTTTCTTTATCGGACGCAACCGTGAGGCAAGAAGGTCTTACAGTTTTGACGAGGTTTCGATCGTGCCAGGGGCTTTGACCGTCAATCCCGAGCTGGTTGACACGTCATCGCGGCTGGGCGCAAAAAAATTCGCCATTCCTTTTATTGCCAGCGCCATGGACGCTGTCACGGGCGCGGATTTCATGGCCGCCATGTCCGCTTTGGGCGGCTTGGCCGTCTTAAATCTTGAAGGCATCAGCACCAGATATGGAGATCCCGGCGAACCTTTGAAAAAAATCGTTAAAGCATCCGCCGATCAAGTGACAAGGGTCATGCAGGAAGTCTATGCCAGGCCGGTCCAGGAGAAGCTCATCACCAAAAGAATCCATGAAATCAAGAAAAAAGGCGGGATCGCCGCGGTTTCCGTCATTCCGCAAAACGCCTTGCGCTGGGGGAAAATCGCCCAGGAGGCCGGCGCCGACTTCTTTTTCATCCAGGCTACGGTCGTTACCAGCCGTCATGAAAGCTCGCACGGCACTTTTTTGGACATCAGGGATTTTTGCCGGCGCATGAAAATTCCCGTGATCGTGGGCAATTGCGTGACCTATAGCGCCACCTTGGAACTGATGGAAACAGGAGCCAGCGGCATTTTAATCGGCATCGGGCCAGGCAGCGCCTGCACTTCGCGGCAGGTTTTAGGGGTCGGCGTTCCCCAGATCACGGCCATTATTGACGCGGCCCAGGCCAGGGACAACTATTTCAATAAAACCGGCCGGTACGTCTCGATCATCGCCGACGGCGGCATGAGAACCGGCGGCGACATCTGCAAGGCGATCGTGGCCGGCGCCGATCTCGTCATGCTTGGCGGCACTTTTGCCCGGGCCAAGGAAGCGCCCGGTCACGGATACCACTGGGGCATGGCCATGCCGTCTAAATATCTGCCCAGGGGCACCAGGGTCTATGTCGGCCAGATTTGTTCCTTGAACGAGATTCTTTTCGGTCCGGCTTTCAAGGACGACGGCACCCAGAATTTGGCCGGCGCCCTTAAGACCTGCATGGGTTATGTCGGCGCCAAGACTATCAAGGAATTCCAGCAGGCTGAGCTTATCATCGCGCCGGAGATCGGCCACGAAGGAAAACTGCTTCAGAAGATGCAAAAAGTTGGCAGCGTATGAAATGGGAATAGCAATTTGTGCCTATGCGAATAGATAGTGCCTATCTTAAAGACAGCCAGGTTGTGCTTTACGAAGGAGATTGTTTAAAGTTTCTGGCTACCATCCCTGATGCTTCGGTTGAACTTGTCGTTACTTCGCCCCCTTATAACATTGGCAAGGCTTACGAACATAAAACGCAGCTTGATCGCTATTTTTCTTTCCAAGAGGCTGTTATTGCAGAATGCGTACGAATTTTGTCTGACAACGGAAGCATATGCTGGCAAGTCGGCAACTACATTGGCAAAAATGAGATTGTTCCTCTTGATATACCTGTTTTCGGGATTTTTAAAAAGCATGGACTTAAAATGCGCAACCGAATTGTTTGGCACTTTGAACATGGATTACATTGCTCCAAGCGTTTTTCAGGGCGTTATGAAACCATAAATTGGTTTACGAAAAGCGCCAATTACATTTTTCATCTTGACCCTGTCCGAATACCACAAAAGTATCCTAATAAAAAGTATTTCAAGGGACCAAAGGCAGGCCAGCTTTCCTGCAATCCTTTAGGTAAGAATCCTGGAGATTTATGGATCATTCCCAATGTTAAAAACAATCATATTGAAAAGACGATTCACCCTTGTCAATTTCCTGTAGAGTTGATCGAAAGACTGGTGCTTTCTATGACCAATCCAGGAGGGTGGGTTCTTGATCCATTCATGGGAGTAGGATCTTCGGCTGTGGCCGCTGTTGTGCATAACAGGAAAGCCATGGGGGCTGAAACCGTGCCAGAGTATGCTGCTATTGCCAGGGAGCGGATTGCTTTGGCTGTGAAGGGCAGCCTCAAGACGCGGCCCATGGGTCGCCCTGTTTATGATCCAAATACGCCGGACTTGTTCAAAAAATTTGACGCGGGTTTTTCACCGAACAGCGAAAAGCTGTTGAACGATTTGCCTCTGTTTTGTTGCCATCGGAATCAGAAAAAGGAGCCTGTCGGTGCGTAAAGTTTTTGAGTATTCACATTTGGGCGGATCGGAAATTTTGCAGGTTAGATATCCGCAGATTGCCAAAGAAATAGACAGCGTCATTGCGGGCATTAAAAACCTCAAAAAGACAAAAGTAAGCGAGGAGAAAACAATGCCGGGTGAGCTGTTGTATAGCCCAAAGGAAATCAATGCTAAGTTTAGGAAAGCTTTTCAGGCGAAGGGTTATCACGAACTGAGGGATACTTATACCATTGAAATAGAGGGATATGCCGGCAGAATCGAAGGCGCTTTCAAGCAGGTTGATTTTGTCAAAGAGCGCGTCTTGGCTGAAGTGCAATTCGGTAAGTATGCCTTCATGTTTTACGACATGGCAAAATTTCAATATTTTTTCAACGAAAATAAGGCTGATGTCGGGGTCGAGATTGTTCCCTGCCATGCAATGCACAAACAAATGTCAACCGGAGTTTCTTACGGTGAGCAGCTCATTTACGATATTGAGCGCTTAAAACGTCATTTTCCCGCCGTGCCTGTAAAGGTAATTTTAATTGATGTTTAGCCAAAGGCAAACTTTCTTCAACTTATCAACTTTTTTATGATTGTCATTCTTGATTTCGGCTCCCAATACACCCAGCTCCTAGCCAGGCGCATTCGCGAATTGGGTGTTTATTGCGAAATTCATCCTTACGATGCGCCGGTGGAGGCAATCAGAGCCAAAACACCATCTGGAATTGTTTTATCCGGCGGGCCAAGTTCGCTTGCCGACGGCAATGGGGTCAGGTCTGAAGACCTGACCCCATTGCCTCATCCCGGGGTTTTTATGCTCGGCGTGCCGATCTTGGGCGTTTGTTACGGCCATCAGGTTTTAGCTAAGGTCTTGGGTGGCAAAGTTAAAAAAACGTCAAAAAGGGAATTCGGCTTGGCCAAGCTTTCCCTGGAACGTTCAGCCGGGCTTTTCGACGGCGTTGAACCCAAGCTTGACGTCTGGATGAGCCATGGCGACGAGGTCACGGCTATGCCCTTCGGTTTCGTGCCCCTGGGTTCCACGGAAAACGCTCCTTTCGCCGCCATCGCCAATGTGCATAAAAAGCTATACGGCCTGCAGTTCCATCCCGAAGTGAGCCACACTAAATATGGCGGCAAAATCATCCAGAATTTTATTTTGGAAGTCTGCCAAGCAGAGCCTAATTGGCGCATGAAAACTTTTATTGACGACGCAGCGGCGCAAATCGCCGAAGAAGCCGGCCAGGCCCGGGTTTTGGTCGCTCTTTCCGGCGGAGTTGATTCTTCGGTGGCGGCCAGGCTTGTCCATAAAGCCGTGGGCAAACAGCTGATCGCGGTATTTGTGGACACCGGACTTTTAAAGGCCGACGAAACCGAACGGATACGCCGCGTTTTCGGGAAACTGCTTGAGGATTCTCTTGTCATGATAGACGCCAAAGATAGATTTTTTTCCGCCTTAAAAGGCGTCACGGAACCGGAGAAAAAAAGAAAAATCATCGGCCATCTTTTCGGCAGAATTTTCGAAGAAACCGCCTCTCAATACAAAGACCTGCGTTATCTGGTCCAGGGCACTCTTTATCCGGACGTCATTGAAAGCGGCAAAAGTGTCTCCGGCAAGGCTCATGTCATCAAAACCCATCACAATGTGGGCGGCTTGCCGGATGACCTAAAACTCAAGCTTTTGGAACCGTTGCGTCATTTGTTTAAAGACGAGGTCAGGCAAGTGGGGCGCGAATTGGGCCTGTCCGACGAAATTCTGGGCCGGCACCCCTTCCCCGGTCCAGGCTTTGCCGTGCGCATTATCGGCGAGGTGACGCCGGAAAGAGCTGAAATACTGCAGAAGGCGGACGCCATTATCGAAGAGGAAGTGCGCCGGGCCGGCTATTACGACCGGATTTGGCAGATGTTTCCCGTGCTTTTGGGAGTTCAGAGCGTCGGCGTCATGGGCGATGCCAGAAGTTACAAGGATGTCGTGGCTTTCCGGGCCGTGGAGTCCACCGACGGCATGACCGCGGACTGGGCCAAAATTCCCCACGACCTTTTAGGGGCGATCAGCCGCAGAATCGTCAACGAGATCCCGGCCGTCAGCCGGGTGGTTTACGATATCACCAGCAAACCCCCGGCCACCATCGAATGGGAATAATAATTTGTGTCTATGCGAATAGATAGTGCCTATCTTAAAGACAGCCAGG
>JACQWW010000183.1:0-3981 GCA_016209025.1 Elusimicrobiota bacterium
TCCCCACCTTAAGGGACTGCCGGTTCTTTGCATAAAGTCGGTGTAGTAGCTTTGTTGCACTCTTAACCAGGTTTCATGTTCGGCCTGTCTTTGGGCTTGTTCCTGCTGGCGGTGCACGCTGTCTAAATCAGCTTGGTCTATGGGCACGGACCGGGCTAAGCCGTCGTCTTGACTTTGATCCTGGGCGCCAAGAAAAGAGGGGGTGAATATAAATAAAGCAAGCGGCAGAATTTTACTGAAACTGTTTAAGAAGCTTTTAGATGAGACCATTGCCTGCTCACGTCCCCTGGTCTCATCCCGTTAAGGCGGGATCGTGGATGCCCCCGGGCCTGATTCCCGGAGCTACAGGAAACTAAATTATTATAGCATGCTAAAATCATTGTTAATGGATAAAAATAAATTAACCGCTCTTGTGAGACTTAAAACTGGCTGGGATAAGGAGGCGGCGCAAAGAGCTGTTGACGTTGTTTTCGGCTCGGTCAGGGAACTCTTACATCACGGCGAGCGTTTGACGATGCACGGCTTCGGAAGTTTTATCGTCCGGCTGACCAAGCCCCGCCGGGCAAGAAACATCAGAACTGGCGCAGCCGTGGCTGTGCCTCCGCGAAAACAGGTCAAGTTCCGCATGAGCCAGGACTTCTTAGCGTGAATGTAGAATGTAGAATATTGAATATTGGGATGATAATTCTTTCCTATATTCTACATTCTATATTCAAAATCATAATCTAATAAATGGCCAGTAACAAGACTTCGCGGCTTGCGCCTGGGCAGGCACTAGCCCTCAGCCCCCAGCCCTCCTCGTGGGGTCCTTTTTACACGATCCGGGAGGCAAGCCGCATGACCCAGGTGCCGGCGCATGTTTTGCGGTATTGGCAGTCCCAGAGGCTTTTGGATCCGCCCAGGACTTCGCGGGGCCACCGGCGATACCGTCAGCCGGATATCGAAAAAATCGGGAAAATCAAGGATTTTTTTTATCTTAAAGGCATGCGGCTTTCCGGCGTGCGCAAAGCCCTTGCCGAAGAGTCTCGGAAAAAGCAAAAGGGCGCCGAACTTCCCCTTGAATTTGACAGGAATTCGGCGGCGGTAACCCTTCTTTCGGAAACCAAGCAGGCTTTAAAGGAGCTTTTGCAGGTTTTACGCTGATTCGTCTTCTTCGCCGGGAGATTCGTCTTGCCGGCCTTCCTGTTCTTCGTCGGCTTCTTTCTGCTTTTCGGCTTTTTTGTCTTTCAAGCCCTTGACGATGTCTTGAGGTTTTAAATTTTTGATTTCGTCTTTGAATTTTTTGACCTCGTCCTCAGAGATGGGTTTCTTCACGGTGTGGCATTTTTCAAAAACTTTATCCTCGACGAAAATGGGGCATTTGGCCCGCACAGCCACGGCGATGGCGTCGCTGGGCCTTGAATCAACGGCATGGCGGACGGAATCGCGGCTGATGTGAATCTGGGCGTAAAATGTCTGGCCCTTGAGATCGTTGATGATCACTTGGTCTATTTTGTACCCAAGCATTTCGATGGTATTGACCAGGAGGTCGTGCGTCATGGGCCTCGGCAGGACAATGTCGGCGAATTTAAGGGCGATGGCCTGTCCTTCGGCCATGCCGATCCAGATGGGCAGGAGCCTTGGCCCATCGGCTTCCTCAAGCAGGAGGACGCATTCCGTTCCGCTGGTTGCCACTGAATAAACTTTAACTTGTATCACCCCGTCACCTCTATCCTGCGCTTTAGATATAAGGGGGGTTGCCCTTGACCCCAGTAGCGGAGGGGGACCCCGCCGAAAGGCGGGGGGAACCGCCGGGACTGGTTCCCGGGTCTGGGGGCGAGGGTAAGCCCCCTTGTGTCTAAAGCGCAATCTCCCATCATTTTAAGCATAGCAGGAGTTTACCGGCTTGGGTAGGGGATGTTAGCGTGTTCTTAATGCAACGCGCCAGTTTGAGTTTTAGTCCCAATTTGTCCGCCAGGCGTTCAAATTCCATACAGGCGTCGACTCCTTCGGTGACCATGCCGATTTCGCGCCGGCATTCCTTGAGGCTTTTCCCCTGGCTCAACAGCCTTCCCAGCCTGGAATTGCGGGAATTGGCCGATAAACCGGTGGTTAAAAGATCCCCTAGCCCGGCCGGGCCATGGACGGTTTTTTTTGAGCCGCCCACATGAACGGCCGCCGACGTCATTTCCTCGATAGCGCGGATGAGATAAAAACTTTTGGTGTTGGCCGAGGCCCCGAGGCCGTCCAGAATTCCGTAACCTATGCCGTAAATATTTTTCATGGCCGCGGCCACTTCGACCGAGTGGATGTCGCGGGTTGTTTGGATGGTGAGATTGCCGTGGCTGAGAAGGTCCCGGAGAAGATTTCGCCGGGCGCCGCCGGGCCCGGCTAAAACCGAGGTAGATCGGCGATCCTGTCGGCGATTTTTATCGTCTCGGGAATTTGGGCATTTTCCCCCAAAGAGGGATGCCAGTTGTTTTGCCGGATGTGATCGCGCAGCTGGTCGAAGTGTTCCCAGGCGGTGATGTCGGCAGCGCCGTGCCTGGCAAGGTGGATGGCCAAGGTGGCGCCCCAGGCGCCGAAACCCAAAAAAGAAAATGCGTAAGTCACTTATTTAAAATTTAACTCTTGCCCCGTGAAAAGCCTCTTAATGTTCGGTATATGGCGGATGAACACGAGCAGGCCGATGACGGCCGCCATCAGGCTTAAGGCCGCAGGACTGCCGAAAGCAAGGCCGGCGGCCGGCAAAATAACGGCCGCGGACATAGAGCCGACGGAAATGTGATTGGAGACGGCGGCGCCCAAGATGAAAGCGGCCATGGCGCACAAGGTGGGCAGGGGCAAGAGACATACGCACACCCCCGCGCTTGTAGCCACGCCTTTGCCGCCTTTAAATTTTAAAAACACCGTCCAATTATGCCCTATTATGGCCAGAGCTCCGACAAGCAGTTGAAAACCGATCGAATCCGGCCTGGCGTTCATGGCCAGATAAACAGGAAAGTAGCCCTTGAGAATATCGGCGATAGCGGTGGCAAAGCCGGCGGTTTTGCCGCAGGTCCGATAGACATTGGCGGCCCCGGGATTGCCGGAACCGCGCTGTCTTATGTCAATGCCTTTAAAATGCTTGGCGATGATGAAACCCGATGGGATGGCGCCTAAAAAATAACTGAATACCGGCAAGATAATATTCGCTGGTTCCATAAACGTCAAAATTTTTTTTCGGCCGCGGCGAGCGGCTTTGAGCCGAAGAATAAATAATCTATGAAAGAAACAAAAGTGGCCGCGGCGACGGCAAAGACCGTTTTGTTTAAAAACGGTTCAAAGCCTTCCCATCCGGCCGCGGGGAATGCCAGGCGGCTCATAAGGGCAAGAAAGTAAATCACAAGGATGATGAAAAGCCATCGGGGTATCGCCCCGGCGGCGGCAAGGAAAATATAGGTCGGGATGAGAAAGATTTTGTCGGCAAAGGGATCTAGAAACGCGCCGATTCCGGTTGATTGCCGGCGTTTTCTGGCGTAAAAGCCGTCCAAGGCGTCCGTGGCGATGCTCGCCAGAAAAAAACAGAAGGCGGTAAGATACCGCTGGTAGATCAGGCAAATAAAAAAAAACGGCGTGCAGGCGATGCGCAGGACGGTGATTTTATTGGATAAACTCACCTGTTTATTATGCCCTTTATTTTCGCAAGCTGCGATTTGGGCGCTTGCCAGAGAATGCGGTAATCGCCGTTTTTATCCTGATCGAAATTCAAGACTTTTCCCAGCCGGTATATTTTGGAAACCAGATGCCCGTCTTTGGCGCGAAGCCGGATCTCGTTTTTCGGCCACGAGCCGATCAGGCGTTCTTCGATGATATCAAGCAGGCCGCGGATTCCTTCGCCGGTTATTGATGAGGTGAAATGATATTGGGGGTACTGCCGGCGCAAAAGTTCGCGTTTGTTTTCGGCGATAAGGTCCGCTTTGCTGAAAATCCGGATTGCCGGATAATGATTGACGCGCAAGC
>JACQWW010000183.1:4066-4763 GCA_016209025.1 Elusimicrobiota bacterium
TAAGGTCCGCTTTGCTGAAAATCCGGATCGCCGGATAATGATTGACGCGCAAGCTTTCTAAAACAGCGGCCACGGCGTTTTGGTGTCTTTCAATTTCACTCAAGGTTTGGATGGGATCGTCAATAATGAGCAAAATATCGGTCCATTGGATTTCTTCGAGCGTCGCCTGGAAGCTTGCCACAAGATGGGTCGGCAGTTTGTTTATGAAGCCGACGGTGTCGGTGAGTAAAATAGGCAGGCCGCACGGCAGATAAATCCGTTTGGTCAAAGGATCAAGCGTGGCGAACAGCCGGTCATCGGCATAAGCAGGAGCGTTTTCCGGCGGTTGGCGGCTGGAAAAATCGCCGTTGGGACGGATCAATTTGTTGAGCAGGGAAGATTTGCCGACGTTGGTGTAGCCGACAACGGCCGCCTGGGCGATGCCTTCCTCCAAGCGCCTGGCGCGCTGGACGGCCCGTTCTTTTTTTACGCCGGCAAGCTCTTTTTTGATATGTTGGATTTTGGTTCTGATTTTTCGCCGGTCGTATTCCAGGGCTCTTTCGCCGGGCCCGCGCGTTCCGATGCCGCCCCACTGTTGGGAAAACTGCGCCCCCTTGCCGGTAAGCCGGCTCAGCAGATAGGAATTTTGAGCAAGCTCGACCTGAAGGATGCCTTCCTTGGTTCTGGCGCGCTGGGCGAAGACGTCGAGAATCAAACG
>JACQWW010000208.1:0-2434 GCA_016209025.1 Elusimicrobiota bacterium
GGCAGATACGCGAGGATGCCCTGGGTCCCAAACCAGCCTATTCCGCCAAGGTCAGTGTGGATGGAGGGCAGACGTTTAAGGAGGTTCTTCCCTCGTATCTTTCAATGACCGGTGACTACGGCACAAAGGAACTACAAATCATGACCGCCCAAAGTATTCACTTCACGCCTTCATTAAATCCCTTGGATACGACAAATCGCATCACCTTAAGTGCAACCGACATAATAGGCAACACGGCTATAAGCACGGTTGCTGTGTTTGTTAATCTAAACCCGGTTACATCTCTTCAACAACTATTGCCCGCAAATAAAAGTTTTCTCAACGCACGCCATCCTAAGTTGTCCTGGGTTCTAGCTGGCAAGGTTCCTTTGGCAGCCATTGAAAACTTTGAAGTCTCAGTTGACACTGACCCAACTCTTACCAATCCAACCACTTTTCTTTCCTCTGCTGTCCTTAATTTCGTAATACCACAACCCTTAGTAGATGGCACTTACTATTGGAAAGTTCGAGCTAAAGACCGCTTTGGGAGCTTCTCTCCTTATAGTAGTACGCAACAGTTTAAAATTGATACCACCCCGCCAGAGTTTTTAGAGCCTTTGGTTGCCAAGGCTGAAACCAATATTTTCGTTTCGACGTCCATGGCATTAAATTCGCCTCTAGTTGATATAAAAGCCAAGATTCGAGATATGGGAATTGGTCTGGCCGTAAGTTCGGCCCCCCAGCCCATCTCCGGCACCACCGGCCTGTGGCATTTTAACGAAGGGCAGGGCAACATAACCGCCGACTTCTCAGGCCTTGGCAACAACGGCACAATCACGAATGCCCAGTGGGTTGATGGCAGATTGAACAAAGCCTTATACTTTGCGGGCTACACCTCCAAGGTGGAATTTACCAATTCCCCTGCCTATGACCTACAAGGCCGCGATTTCACTATTGAGCTATGGTTCAATTTATCAAGCTTGGAAGGAAATGGTATGGAGGGGCTTATTGAGAAAATCGGCACGTTGCCTACAGTACCTCATATAGGCTGGTCGCTTTTCCTGTGGAATTATACCGATTCAATCGTTTTAGAAGGATACGACGAAAACGGACTGGTGCCACCCTTTATGTCTCCAGGCGGCCTTTATAAACCAAACACCTTCAATCACTTGGCCGTTACCAGGCAGGGCAATATTTGGAAGATGTATTTCAACGGCGAAGAAATAGCTTCAAGGGTCAGCGATAGGATGTTTACCCCCACCACGCAACCTTTGCAAGTGGCGACACGATTTGGCGGTTTTGGCGGCGGTTCGCCCTTCATCGTTGACGAGGTCCGCATGCTCGATTTTGCGCTTGATGCCGGGCAGATACGCGAGGATGCCCTGGGTCCCAAACCAGCCTATTCCGCCAAGGTCAGTGTGGATGGAGGGCAGACGTTTAATGGCATACCTCATGATCAAATCAGCGTCCCAAGTCTTGATGGGTCCACCCAACAAGAGTTATTTAATGTGGCAAATCTGGAATTGGTTGGTTCAGAAACACCAAACACCAATCAAATTGACCTTACTGCATCCGACTTACTTGGCAACACAACCGGCTTTTTGTTTTCCGTCATTGTAGATACCGTAAGTCCGGCCATAGCCATCTCTTCTCCTTCGGCGGGAGAGCAATTCATTGCCAAAATAAGCTCCATACCTATTAATGTGAGCCTTGCGGACAACCTTGACCCCAACCCGCAATTTACCAAGCTGGAATTAGTTCAGATAGAAAACAAGGGGCTCCTAGGAGGCGCCACAACCCTGGCGGTTCATAACAGCGATTTCGTTGATCCATTCAGTATTGACGACGGCCTTTGGGTCCTTGAGGCCCAAGCCAAAGATTGGGTGGATAATTCTACCAAAGTCGTTTCCGGCGTTTTTGAGGTCATCCATGATGTTCTGCCGCCTAGGACTATGCTGGCCATTAGCGAACCCAAAGTGGGCGCTGACCCTGTCTTTGTCCGGTCGGACACGCCTTTTGTCTTTACCGCCATTGATGATTCAGCGGAGGTTGGCGATAGTTTAGGGATGGGCGTAGCAGGCATTACCCTGAGCCTAGATAATGTTTTTTCCCAGACGATAGCCAGTTCTGCGCCGACGACGCCTTTTGTCGCCATAACCACGTTTTTTGGGGTTCAGGACAGTAGTTATACCCTTTCTTTCTTTGCCACGGATGCCGGCGGAAATCAGGAAAGCACGCAGACTATAAAAATAGCCCTGGACACAACGCCGCCGGTTACTTCTCTTGCCGCGTCTACGCCGACGGTTCTGACCGCGGAATCTTTAAACGTGGTAAGCGCGCAGAGCCTTGTCGGTCTTTCTGCTGTTGATCCCTTGGTCAATGGCGCGGCCGTAGGTCTTGTAACCACGACCTTTAAGATAGCTTTGGCTTCGGAAACCTTGAGCGACGCCCCCCT
>JACQWW010000208.1:2472-3027 GCA_016209025.1 Elusimicrobiota bacterium
AATTCCGAAGACCGTCTGGGCAATAAAGAACAGATCAAACCAGTCAGCATTGTTTCGGATGGGACGCCTCCTCAAATTGCCATCTCCTCTCCAACGGAAGGGATGAAATTTATCGCCACAATCAGCTCGATTCCTGTCAATGTCAGCCTGATGGATAATTTTGACCCCAATCCTACGTTCACCAAGCTGGAACTGGTCCAGGTAGAAAACAAAGGGCTTTTAAGGGGGCCGACCGTCTTTGCGGTCAATTCCGGAGATTGGGTTGATCCCTTCAACATAGATGATGGTTTGTGGGTTTTGGAGGCCGAAGCCAAGGATTGGGTGGCAAACTCAACCAGAGTTGTTTCCGGGGTCTTTGAGGTTATCCATGACATTATGCCGCCAAGAACTTCTCTTCAAATCGGGGATCCCAAGCTGCTGACAAGCACGAACACGGCGGGCACAGTTCCTGGCGGCGCGGGAATTTCTTTTTTAACGAAAAATTCGCTGCTCAACCTTGTTTCCCTGGACGACTTGATTACCGCGGGCGACGGCATCGGCCTGGGCGCGGCCTTG
>JACQWW010000080.1 GCA_016209025.1 Elusimicrobiota bacterium
AGTAGACATTTTCCATTCACCTTCATGTGAACTTCATGCCCCTCATAGAACGGACATTCAGTTTCCCCAAATCCGGCCCTGAAGTGAAGGGTGGGGGGGCGCTCCCCATTCGCTATGGTTCAGCGGCAGCGAGCAGCGTCGTCCGATGCAACCGGTTGTTCTGTGGGCCGGGAATCTAAAATCTAAACCAATTGTTTCTTTAAAGCCTTTTCGTAAAGCTCAATATATCTCTTAACCGAGACGTTCCAGCTGAAATCAGTGGCGATGGCTTTGGCCATCAGCTTGTGCCTGGCGCTTGGGTCATTGTGGACACGAAGGGCTTGCTCGACGGCAGAGGTAAAAGCCGGAACGGTAAAATCTAGGCAAACAAAGCCTTTTTCCGAAGTCACGGTATCGGCCAAACCGCCGGTTTTTGTGACGATGGGAAGGGTTCCGTAGCGCATGGCGATCATCTGGCTTAGGCCGCACGGCTCAAAGCGAGACGGCATGAGAAAAAAATCGCCGGCCGCGTAAATCAAATGAGCCAAAGGCTCGCTGAATTCAAAGGTGGCGCTGAATTTATTCGGGTATTTTTCGTTCATGGCGATAAGTATTTTCTGATAATTCGGGTCCCCGACCCCTAGAATAGCCACCTGTATGTCCCGCTGTTTTAAAAGTTTTTCAAAAGCGCCTACCGCCAAATCAATCCCTTTCTGCGTGTCCAGGCGGCCCACCATACCCAAAAGAGGCGTCTTGATAGAAGGGGATAATCCCAGCATTTTTTGCAGTTTGGCCTTGCATTTGGCTTTGGCTTCCAAATAACGGCCAGGGTCTTTGGAACCATTATAATTGACCGGCAGATGCGGATCGGTTTTAGGGTCCCAAATTTTAGTGTCAATGCCGTTTAAAACGCCGAAAAGATCGCCCGCCCTTGCTTTTAAAACTCCTTCCAGGCCACGGCCGAATTCCGGCGAGCTTTGGATTTCCCCGGCGTAAGTGGGGCTGACGGTGTTTAGAATATCCGCGTAAACCAAACCGCCCTTTAAAAAATTGACGCTGCCGTAAAACTCAAGCTTTTCCATGCGGAATTCTTCTTGAGGCAAACCGGCTGTTTCCAAAATCTTCGGGGGGAAAAACCCCTGGTAAGCAATGTTATGAATCGTCAAAACCGAAGCTGTTTTCCTGAAATAAGCGTCAACTAAATAAGCGGTTTTAAGATAGACAGGAATAAGCGCGGACTGCCAATCATGGCAATGAATGACATCAGGCTTGAAACCGATGTATTTTGCGCCTTCAATGACCGCCCTGGCGAATAAAATGAATCTTTCGGCATTATCCGGATGATCCTGGCCTTTGACTTGATAAAGGCCGTCGCGGTCAAAATAACCAGGATGGTCAACAAAATAGGCCCATCCCTGCGACCCATTTGGTCCGGGAATAACTGCCCGGCGCAGACTCACTTTCTCCTGCCGGCCGGCTACGGGCACGATAAAATCTCCGGCAATGGCCTCGGTTTTGATGTTTTTATCTTTAGCGATAGCGCGGTAATATGGCACAAACAAGGCAAGCTGGTCAACCTCATCTTGAAGATACACGGACAGGGAGCCGGCCACATCAGCCAAGCCTCCGGTCTTGCAAAAGGGAACAGCCTCGGATGAGGCTAAAATAAGGCGCAGGCCGCTTTTAAGCGACACTGCCGCCCCCAGACGCAGATGAATTGGCGCCGGATTGCGCCGGCTGGCCCGACTCTTTAAGATACCGGGCAGCCATTTCCGGAGGAACCGGGTTGATATAGAAACCGGTTCCCCATTCAAAGCCGGCGGTGTGGGCAAGCTTGGGAATTATTTCAATATGCCAGTGATAATGCGGCATGGAACTCTCTTTATGCGGCGCAGAATGGATCAAGTAATTGAAGGGAGGGTTTTTCAAAGTGGTGTCAAGCCGCCTTAAAACGGATTGAAGAATTTGGGTGAGAGTGGCGATTCTTTCTTTTTCCGTGTTTTCAAAATGGCTGTCATGAATTTTTGGAATGATCCATGATTCAAAAGGAAACCGGCTGGCAAAAGGCGCGAAAGCGAGAAAGTCATTGTTTTCATCAATAATTCTCATCTGAACCAAGGACTCCTGCCGGACAATGTCGCAAAAAACACAGCGTTCTTTGAAATTCATGTAATTGGCGCCGCCGGCCATTTCACGCCTGACGGAAATAGGCACCATGGGAAGGGCAATCAACTGGGCATGCGGATGGGCCAAGCTGGCCCCGGCGGCCCGGCCGTGATTCTTAAAGATCAGGATGTAGTCCATTCTTGGGTCTTTTCTCAGGTCTAAAATTCTGTCGCGATAAGCCCATAAAACGTCTTCAGCCTTTTTAGGATCAAGCTCGAAATACTTTTTGTCATGAGCAGGATTCTCAATGATTATCTCATGGGCGCCGATGCCGTTCATTTGGTCGTAGATGCCTTTGAACTGCCTCTCCAAGCCGCCTTCGATTTTCAAGGCTGGAAATTTATTAGGAATCACCCGCGTCCACCAGCCCGGGCTGTTCGGCGCCCGGCCAGGATGACAATATGCGAGAATTTCAGGCGGAGTTTTTGTTTCGTTACCTTCGCAAAACGGACAGCCGTCTTTGCCCGGCGCCACCGCTTCGTCGCGCGCAAAATCAACCGGCCGGTTGGCCCTTTCCGTGGCGATAATAACCCAACGTCCAATGATCGGATCTTTTCTTAGTTCTGGCATAGGGTTAAGTATATAAACTCTTTTTTATTTTTTTCAAATGTTTTTAAAATAAGGCTAAAGTATAAAGGTTAAAGTATAAACTAAAAATGCTTATTACGTTGATTGCCGCCCTACTACTGGCGAATGCCGGCGCTGCTGTCAAAAACCCGGATACCTTTATTGAACTAAAGGCCGGGGGGGACATTGACAGCCTGGACCCGGCTTGGGCCTTTGACACGGCCAGCGGGGAAATTGTCGCTAATGTCTATGAACTCCTGATTTCATATAAAGACGGCTCCCTGAAAAATTTCATCCCGCGATTGGCGCAAAAAGTCCCCAGCCGAGCCAACGGCTTGATTTCCCAAGACGGCAAGACTTATACATTTCCCATCCGCCAAGGCGTGAAATTCCACGAGGGCCAGGGCCTTGCCTGTGAAGATGCCCGCTATTCAATCCTGCGATTCATGATTCAGGACAGGGCTGGAGGGGGTTCCTTTTTATTGCTTGATCCCATAGCCGGCCTAAGCAGTTCCCGCGATGAAACCGGCAATCCTGTTTTAAACTTTGACGACATCGCTTCACGGGTAACCTGCCAAGGACAAAATTTAAAAATAACCCTGCCGAAACCATACGCCCCTTTTCTCTCAATCATAGCCCAATGCCTGCATGTCATCGGCAAAGAATGGGCCGTGTCCCACGGCGAATGGGACGGCAAGGAGGCAACTTGGAAAAATTTCAATAATCCGAAAAAAGAGAACTCCTATATTTTCGATCACGCCAACGGCACCGGCGCTTTTTTGCTTGAACGCTGGGATAAAAACACCAAACAAATCATCTTGGCAAGAAACGACAATTATTGGAGAGAGCCTTCTAAATTAAAGCGTGTCATTATCAAAGGAATACCGGAATTCACCACTAGAAAACTCATGATCGCCTCGGGAGACGCGGATTTTATTGATGAAACCAACCGGCAGTTTGAACCCCAGCTGGATAATTTGCCGGGCGTCAAGCTTCTGGATTTTCCTTATTTGCGGCTTGAAGCCTTGTCTTTCACGTTCAATATCAGCACCACAGCCAACACGGCTGTTTATTCCGGACAATTGGACGGCAACGGCATCCCTCCGGATTTTTTTCAGGATAAGGACCTGCGCCAAGGCTTTGCTTATGCTTTTGACTATGGAAACTATCTAAAAGAGGTGTACCGGGGCAAAGCAGCCCAGCCTCGCGGCCCGATTCCCGAAGGAATGTTCGGATTCAATCCAAAACAGACTGTCTATGCCCTTAACCCGGCCAAGGCCAAAGAACATTTTCAAAAAGCCTGGGCGGGACAAGTTTGGGAGAAAGGTTTTAAATTCGCCGTTTATTACGACGTCAATAACACCATCCGCCAGATGGCCTGCGAAATTTTGAAAAAAGGCGTTGAATCGCTCAACCCCAAATTCATAATCGAGGTCAGGGCCATTCAATGGTCGTCTTATTTAAGCGAAATGCGCCAAAGAAAGCTCCCCATGTTCAAACTTAGCTGGGTGGCTGATTTTCCGGACCCGCATAATTTCACCTTTGCCCTGCTTCATTCCAACGGCTCTTATCCTGTCCGTCAGGGTTTCAAGTCGCCGGATATGGATAAACTGATTGAACAGGCAAATAATGAAATCGTCCCGAAAAAACGCGAGGCCCTCTATTTCAAGCTTCAGGAATTATGCTTTGACGAAGTTCCTCATATTTTCACGGACCAGCCCACGGCCTTTCGGGTCATGCGCGGCTGGGTCAAAGGCTACCAGCCCAATCCCATCTTCCACGGCATTTACTTTCATCCGGTTTACAAACAAGAACCATAAGGGTAAACGCGGCATATAAAAATCACGGCATAGTTACTTTTTTCTTGAAATCTTTTTCATCTGGCGGGCGAATTGGCGGAAGGTTTGGTAGCACCCTCCGCAGAGCTTCGGGTACCAGCCGGGGACCCAGAGGGGCCCAGCGTGCTAGAGAACCTCCTGCTCCCGGACCGAATAGCCCTTCATCAAGCCCGCGACTTTTCTTTCAGCGGGATAAGTTTCCCCGATAGTTTCCGCCTCATCCAACAGGCGGCCAGGGCTTCTGGCCCTAGCTCCGCCCTCGAAGCTCTGCGGAGCGGGGCTTCCCGCTTTCACTCCCAGGGCATCCGCGATCTGCTTTAGGGTTTTCAAACTCGGTTTTCTGATCGTCCGTTCGATCTGGCCGATGACTAAGACGGGGCACCCACAAAGTGGGTCGGCGCGGAAATGGTTGAAGCTCGGCAGAGCGGAAACCACAAAACTGGGATGAAGGTTTGATTTGGCGCCAAGCTCCTCTTGTGTTCATCCACGCCTTGTCCTCTCCTCCCTGACCCCATCCCCAACATGTTTTTTGACGTAGGAAATTCTGTTTTCGCAGGCGCGTTTTTTGTCCCTTGACACCACCCTTTTTTATAAAATTAAACGATGCTTCACGAGAGAGAGAGAGAGAGAGAGAGAGAGAGTAGTTCTCGGCTTTTAGCGCTTTTTCCCAACCCCTATTACTTTTTCAACCTCAACGTACGCTTAATCATCTCCTGCTTCCTGCTTTTTTTCTGCGCGGGCAGTTTGCAGGCCCAATCCAGCACGCCTGAGCCAAACACCTGGGGAACCAACGGCCCTGTCTTTGCCATTGCCCAGTCCGAAAACATCATCTACATTGGAGGCTACTTCACGCAAGTCGGACCGATACAGCCAGGTCAGGGGGCATTGCTGAATACAGCCAGCGGCTTACCCAATGCCAACTTTCCCAAGGCGAACGGCGACATTCTTGCCATTGTCTCTGATGGCTCCGGAGGATGGTATATTAGAGGGAACTTCACCAAGGTCGCAAGCACGGCCCGAAACTATGTGGCACACCTTCTCTCCAATGGAACATAGGAATCGCCCAAAATGACGTCCTTATCTAAGCGCCATTCGGGTCTGACCCCCCTCACCCCAATTCTTTTTTTATTGACCATCGTATTATCCCTTCCAAACGCCTTTACCGCTGTTTCAACCATTACTGCCGGCGGCTATCACACCTGCGCCCTGCTGGATGACAACACGGTCAAGTGCTGGGGAGGCAACCAATATGGCTCACTGGGTCTTGGGGACACCTCTGCTCGCGGGGTTGGTCCGAATGAAATGAGCGATAACCTGCCTGTAGTGAGTCTTGGCTCTGGCCGCACAGCCAAGGCCATTGCTATTGGACTTTACCAGACCTGCGCCCTGCTTGATGACAATACGGTCAAGTGTTGGGGATATAACTGGGATGGCGAACTGGGTCTTGGGGACACTTACACTCGCGGGGATGACGCCGGCGAAGTGGGCGATAACCTGCCTGCAGTGAGTCTTGGCTCTGGCCGCACAGCCAAGGCTGTTATCGCTGGTGACTGTCGATTC
>JACQWW010000209.1:0-5174 GCA_016209025.1 Elusimicrobiota bacterium
GAGGGGGGAGGGCAGGGTGGGGGTGGTGTTTGGAATAAATCTGCCGTCCTGGCCGTCCCTGACATAACCCATGGCTTCCAGGATAATGCCTTTGACTGTTTCTGATTTGCCTTCCAGTCTGGCTTTATCAATGGCTAAGGCAAAAGGGGTGTAGGCTTTGGTTTCAGGGTCATAGAGCCAGGACTGGGGGATTCCCAGGCATTGGCCGTCGGCTGTTCGGGTGACCACGCAGTCAGGATCAAGGCCTACGGATCTGATGATGTCCCGCTCCGCAGAGCTACGGGGACGGAGCTGGGACCAGAGGTCCTGGCCGTCTCTGGGGGTCTGTTCTACCTGTTGCTGGGCTTCTTGTCTTTGCTGAGTTACCTGGGCATCTTGGTCAAAGCCTTGGGCTGAGGTCTGAAAATCAGGGATATAGTCCCTGTTTTCCGGCCGGTTCATTATTTCGCCGAGCTTTTGGGAGAAGCGTTCTTCAGCGTGCCGGTCTCTGGAAGGATTGTTTTCTTGTTGGGAGAGAATCTTCTCCTCCAGGCGGGTGCGGGAGATTTCCAGAAGGTCCTGGAGAAAGGCCTTAGTCTGGGGGTTTCCTGCTCTTAGTTTTGCTTCCAGCTTGTTGAAAAGGGGCCTGGGGGTTTGGGTTTCCTGGCTCCAGAGCAAGGAGAGCATTTGGCGATACCCGGGGTCGGAATCGCCCTGGGGGGAAAGGCCGTTGGCAGACAAAAGGGATTTAAGCGAGTCGAGAGAAGACGCGGAGACGGGGAGACGCGGAGACGCGGAGAAAGAAGATCCCCCTTGCCCCTCTGTCCCCGTGTCCCCGTGTCCCCGTGTCCCCGTGTCTTGCCCTGCGGGCGGGCATGACGGATGGCTCTCTTGGGAGCAGTCAACGGCTTTGCCGTCGGTAGTGGTGATAACTGCGGCCTTCGGCCAAGGCCCGGTAGCAGTCAAGGCCTGGGGTAGTGATGATGAGGGAAACAACAATGAGAGAAGAAACAAACCGTTTGGTTATAGCGCTCCCCTTAAACATATTTCTGTTTAATTTTTTCGTTTTTAATTTCTAATCGCTCTCATCAAATTATAAAGGGAAGGCGGGTTTTCTCCTAGAGTCTTAAGACCTGTTTTAGAAGGTCTAAAGTCTCATGAAATGGCATTGCACCAAAGCGCCATTTTAGTGAAATGGTAATTTCACTAACCGGAAAAATTCAATTGCGTCGTCACACCGGCGAAAGCCCTTCGTCTCTCTGAGACTCGGTGGGTCCCAATTCTCAGGATTGGGGCCGGTGTCCAGATTCCGGCGAGGCCTAGATTCCTGCTTTCGCAGGAATGACGGAAGCCGTGCCGAGCTTCAATTGGCTAGGAGCCTGTCCAACATAAGGCTTTCATGGTGAAATTTATAAATAGGGACAGCGCCCATTTTTTTATTTCGTTTTTTGGACGATTATAAAAAATGGGCGCTGTCCCTATTTACTATTCAAGTCCAGAGTCGCAGCCCCGGAACGCAGCGGAAATGATCGTCATAGGAAACGAGAACCCCGCCGTTCTCAATAGCTTGCGCGGCAAGCCAGATGTCATTGATAGGAATCGGCGTGCCGGCCCGTTTTAAGACATCCTTGACTTCACCGAAAATTTGCGCTGTTTCCAAGGATAGCAGCAGCACAGATACTGAGGGTTTGGTCAGGAATTCGCGGAGAATCTTCTCGTTTTCAATAAGTTTATTGCCGCCTCGAAAACCCGCATACAATTCCCCAAGGACGATAACGGACATACAGACCGTATCCGCGCGAGAGATGGTGTCGAGTAAGACCTTGTCCCCGGATAGGAAGGCAGCGTAGGCGTTCGTGTCCAGGAGTATCTTTTTCACGCCCAATCTTCCGGATCCACGCGTTCGAAATGGCGTATCGCGTCCTTAAAGGCCTTGGCCTCTTGCCTGGACCAGACCCCGCACAAACCCTCGAAATCCTGGCGGCGCGCGGCCAGAATCTCGCAAGTCAATCCAAGGGCCTTAGCCAGCAGTTTCTTTATGGTTTTATTGAGGCTGAGGCCGCTTTCGCGGGCTTGCCTCTCTAGGCGGGCAGTCAGGTTATCGTCCATGCCGTGAATTGTGATTGATTTCATGGAACCCCCTTAGTTCAATAATTGGTTCACCTCGTTCTATATTATGGTTCAAATAGATCATTATGTCAAGAGGGGTTAATAAATATAATATCGAACGGCCTTATTTTTTTTAACAGAGAAGGCTGCGGATTTTAAAGCGCTTCTGCGCTGAAGGCTCTTCTTCTACGCTCTGTGCTTGGTCATTTCTGTGCGGCGATGCGTCATTGCTTCCTTGCCTGGCGGCAAGTTCTTTCTCAATTTCCGCTAATTCTTCCGGCGCTCTGTTAATTTTCCAGATGGCCGCGGTCCGGTCATTGCTGGCGGTGATCAGACGACTTGCGTCCGGGTGAAACACGGCTGACCATGTCCAATCATCATGGGCTTTGATTCGTTTGACTCTGCGGCCTGTCGCAAAATCCCAGATAACAACGAACCCGTCTTGGCCGGTCGTGGCGATTTGTTTGCCGTCCGGGCTCCAGGAAGCGAAGAAAACCCCGCCGGGGTGGCCGATAAGCTCTTTGAGCATAAGACCTGTTGCGGCGTCCCAAATAATGGCGGTTTGTTGGTCATGCGCCGTGATGATATATTTGCCGTCCGGACTAAAGAAAGCTGTATTGACATGGCGGGTGTGTTCGGTGATTTTTTTGAGGATTTGACCGGTTTGGATGTCCCAAACAGCGGCGCTGTCGTCCGAGGCCGCGGTGGCAACGAGTTTTCCGTTGGGACTAAATGACGCGGTTTTGATTCCGAATATGTGGCCGCCCCGAAGCGTGCGGACAACTTTTCCGGTTTTTATATTCCAGATTTTGACGGTATCATCGTTGCCTGTAGTTATCGCCAGCCGTCCGTCAGGGCTGAACGCGGCGAAATGGACGGCGCCGGCATGTTTTTTGAAAATCAGCAATGGTTTTTTTGTGTCATGAAATATTGAAACGTTTTTTTCGGCCATAGCTTGCCCATGGCCGAATCGTCCCAGCGCCGCGTCCCATTTAATTTTGAAGCGTTTGCGCGCCGAAGGCTTTCTTTCTTCTTTTATCGCTCCGCCTCCCCGCCTCTCTGCCTCTCTGCCATTTCTTGCGGCCAGTTCTTTTTCCATATCGGCAAGTTCTTGGGAGATTAGTTTGTTTGTTTTCCATATTCCGGCCGTACTATCATCGCTTGCCGTGGCTATTTTCGATCCATCCGGGCTCCAGAGAGCCGACACGATCGAGCCTTCATGCCCTTGCAATGTTTGAAGGGTTTTTCCTGTGGCGCTATCCCAGACTTTGGCCGTATCATCATCGCTCGCCGTGGCCGCCATTGTTCCATCCGGACTCCAGGCAACGGATGCGACCGAGTCAACATGCCCTTTTAAGACCTGAAGCTCCTTGCCTGTGCCTGGGTCCCAGATTCTTGCCGTCTTATCATCGCTTGCTGTGGCTATCTTTGATCCGTCTGGGTTCCAGGTAATGGACTTGACCCAGCGGGTATGTCCTTTTAATACTAGAAGTTCTTTGCCTGTTTCTGCGTCCCAAATTCTGCTTGTCTTATCTTTGCTTGCCGTGGCCAGGCGTAAGCTGTCCGGGCTCCAGGCAATTTGACTGATCCCGCCTCTGTGCCTTTTTAATGCTTGAAGCTCTTGTCCTGTTTTTGCGTCCCAGATTTTGGCTGTTCTATCCTCGCTTGCCGTGGCTATTTTCGATCCATCCGGGCTCCAGGCAGCGGCCCAAACCAAACCCTTATGTCCCTGCATAGTGAACAATTCTTTACCGGTTTGAACATCCCAGATTTGGGCTGTGCCGCCGTGACTCGCTGTGACGACTTTTGACCCATCCGGGCTCCAGGCGATGGACCTGACCCAGCCGGGGTGCTCTTTTAATTCCAGAAGCTTTTTGCCTGTTTCAGCGTCCCATATTCCAGCCGTCTTATCATCGCTCGCCGTGGCTATTTTTGATCCATCCGGGCTCCAGGCAACAGCGTTGAGCTTCAGGTTATGCCCTTTAAGTATTAATGGTTTCGACGACTTAAAAAAATTATTTTTGCCGGTTTTTTATATAGCTTTTATTCCCAAGGCCGCATCCCATTTAATTTTAAAGCGTTCCCGCGCCGACGGCTTTTTTTCTTTTATCTCTCCCCGCCTTTTGGGCGAGGCTCGCCTTTCTGCGGCGCCGCTGTGCCCCTGTGCCTCAGTGCCGCTTCTTGCGGCCAGTTCTTTTTCTATCGCGGCAAGCTCTTGCGGGGTATGATTAATTTTCCATATCGCCGCGGTCCCATCGTTGCCGGCTGTGATCAGGCGGCTTCCATCTGGATGAAATAGCGCGGACCAGACCCAGGCTTCATGACCTTGAAATTTTTTGATGATGCGGCCCGTTTGCACGTCCCAGACGATAGCGAGCTTGTCGGCGCTTGCCGTTGCGATCTGTCTGCCGTCAGGGCTCCACGAAGCGAAAAAGACGCGGTCGTTATGTCCTTCTAGTTTTCGGACTACTGCGCTTGTTTGGACGTCCCAAATAACGGCGATTTTGTCGTCGCCCGCGGTCAGCGCTTGTTTGCCGTCCGGGCTGAAAAAGGCGGAATTGACGGTGCCCTGGTGCTCTTCCAGGGTTTTAACTGGCCGGCCTTTTTGTGCGTCCCAAATAATGGCTTTTTTGTCGTCGCCGCCGGTAATGGCCAAACCGCCGTCCGGGTTAAATGAGGCGCATTTAACGCAAGCCAATTCATCATGGCCTTCAAGAGTTTTCCGAATGCGCCATGTTTTTGTGTCCCAGATCAAAGCTCTGCGGTCATTGCTTGCCGTGATGAGACTTTTTCCGTCAGGACTGAAAAAAGCCGTGTTGACGAAGCTTGTGTGCTCTGTTAATTTTTTAATGACTTTGCCGCTGTTGACGTCCCAAACGGTTACGGTGTTATCCCAGGCCGCGGTAACGGCCATTTTTCCGTCAGGACTAAATGAAGCCGAGCAAATTTCGTGCTTATGGCCGCCTTCGAGCTTTTGCACGACCCTGCCGGTTTTTACGTTCCAAATTATGGCGGTGTCGTCGCGGCTGGCTGAGATGGCCAGGGCGCCGTCCGGACTGAAAGCGGCTGATTTGACGACGCCGTCA
>JACQWW010000209.1:5185-9223 GCA_016209025.1 Elusimicrobiota bacterium
GCCGTCATGTCTGCTGATAATCAATAAAGGTTTGTTTGTGTCCTTGAAAACCGAGCTGGCTGATTTTACCCCTGCCGCGCGTTTTTCGGAAAGGGTCTCTGGCCCTAACTCCGCCCCCGAAGCTCTGCGGAGCGGGGTGGCTATGGCCTTTGCCAGGCGCTTTAAGCCGAAGGCCGCGCCAAAACCCAGCCCTATAATAAGGAGAAGGTCCGTGGCAAATGATCCGGCGCCGGTTTTAGCGGCATCAACAGCCGCCATGGCGGCGTCGGGAACAATAAAAGCCAGAGCCGCGGCAGTCAAAGCGATCGCAACAACAGACAATTTATTTTCGAGCGGTCCGAAAGCCACGTTCCAACGGATCTGAAAGCGTTTTAAAGCCGATGGGGGTTCGTTGTCAGCCGAGGCCGGCCGATCTGCCGCTGTTTCCGGGGTTCTTTGGGCCAATTCCGCGTCCATTTCCACAAGTCTTTGCCCCGGTATGGTGATGTCCCAGACCTCAAAAAAACTCTCGCCGCCCTTGATTGTCGCCAGCAGGGTGCCGTCGGCGTTAAAGGAGACATTTGAGTGCGGCCATTCATCGGACGACTTCACCCGGCAGATTCGTTGGCCGTTTTGAATGTTCCAGACGATGGTGGACGGATCTTTATCTACGCCGAAAACGGCCGTGGTCGCGATTTTTTGTCCATCAGGGCTGAATTTAACCGATTCGATCCAGTCAGGCCCTTGAAAAACCTGAAGGGTTTTGCCCGTGGCGATATCTATCAATTTGACGGCATTATTGCCGTAGTTTGTAACCGCTATTTTTGTTGCGTCAGGGCTGATGCTTGCCGTGTTGAAGTCTTTGACCTTGTTATTTTTGATTTTCTTGATTTTTTTCCAGGTTTCGGTATTGAAAACCATGGCTGTCCGGCCGTCGTGGATGACGGCGGTTTTGCCGTCCGCGCTGACGGAGCCGGGGCCGATTCTGCCTTCGAGCCGGCGGACAAGGCGGCCCGTGTCTGCGTCCATTACGACGGCATGGCGATTAAGTTGATAGCCGACCACGAGCTGTGAACCGCCGGCAATAAAAAAAGCGGAATTTATATATACAAACCTTTGGGTTGTTTCATCCTTCTCGACTTTGGCTTTGATTTTAAAGACTTTGATTTTTCTGCCGGCGGCCGCATCCCAAATAGTAATGTTTTGAAAATGATCCCTGGGTTGGCGCTTGCGGTTTTTATAATCGAAGCCCACGGTGACGAATTTTTCGCTGTCAGGACTGAAAGCGATAAATTGCACTGATTCGTCACGCAATTTACGCCTTTGGATCAGCCGGCCGGTTTGAGCGTGCCGAATATGGATTTCATTATGGCCCGCGGAAACCAGTTTTTTGCCGTCAGGGCTGAAGGCAGCGGCTTCGCCGGAATCGTTGAGGCTGTCCCGGCGGTATTTCACCACGGCATTAATGCCGTCCCTGATAAAACCGGATAAGGCCAAGGCGGCGGCCAAGCCGGCAAGAAGGCCAAAGGCTGAAGGATTAAGGATAAAGTGAGAAGAAATAAAAACTGCGTGCGCCGCGGCAAAAGCGGTGTCAGGGGCAAGCAAGGCCAGGCCCAGAACCGCCGCGGCAATGGCGACGGAAACGGCCGTTGTTTTATTTTTAAGAAATCCCAAGGCCGCGTCCCATCTAATTTTAAAACGTTCCTTTGCCGAGGGCGTGTTTTCTTTTATCGCCTCTTCGCTTTGTCGCTCTGTTTCTCTGCCGCTTCTTGCGGCCAGTTCCTCTTCCAGCGCAGTGATTTCCTGTTCTCTTGATCTGATTTCCAGGATCATGGCGGCAGTGTCATCGTCTGCCGCAGCCGCCACTCTCGAGCCATCCTGGCTCCAGGCAATGGAACTTATCTTTTTCGCGCGGTTTTTTAACACCCTAAGCTCTTCTCCCGTCTGAGCGTCCCAAATTCTGGCAGGGCTGTCATCGGCGCTGTTTGCCGCGGCGGCCAGTTTTGACCCGTCCGGGCTCCAGACAATGGGTTGAAATCCATCGCTATGCTCGCCATGGCCTTTTATTAACAGCAGCAGCTCTTTGCCTGTCTTGGCGTCCCAAATTTTAATTGTACCGTTAAGCCCTGCTGTGGCCAGCCTTGAACCGTCCGGGCTCCAGACAATGGACTTGATCCAGTCGGCATACGGCCCTATTAATGCCGGCAGTTCTTTTTCCGTTTTCACATCCAGGATTCTGGCTATATCGTCGCCGCCTCCCGTGGCCAGCCTTGAGCCGTCCGGGCTCCAGGTGACGTTGTCAATTTCTTTTAAATGGCCCGCCAGGAATGTTTTCGGGGTTTCAAAAAATCCGGAAACGCTGTTTTTGGCCGAAAAGTTTTTTATTCCCACAAGAACGCCAAGAGCGCCCAGGATGATCAGCAAAGCAATAAGGGCAAAGTAATGAGGACTGAGCGAGGGGACGATGGAAGCAGTTGCGGCCAGGGCGATGTCGGGAGTTAAAAATAAGGCGCCCAAGGCGGCGGCTAATAGAAGAATTATTAATTTTGGGTTGGGGAGCTTGAGGCGTTTTTTAGACTTTGAATCTGGATTCCCGCTTTCGCGGGAATGACGAAGAGTCGTGGGTCTAGCGGCATACTCTTCGTCCGATGTTTCCAGGCCGTCCAGGTCGTCGCCGGGGCCGACGGCCACGCCTTCCTCAAAACCATTTTCAACTTGTTCTTCAAGGATGTCTGAGATTTTGTCCGGCAATTCGTCGCGGGTGGGAGATAAAACATGGTGTTTGTAGCGTTGTTCAACATACCCCATGCCGTCGCCGATGCCTACTCCGATAACGTCAACGCCTTTACTCTGCGCTTCGGCCAGGACTTTGTCCATTTCGCTTGAGGCGGCGCCGTTGCCTTCGCCGTCCGTGGCCACGATCAAAACCCTTCTGTCGCCAGGCTGGTCGTAAAGTCCGGCAATGTCTTCGCCGGGGTCGCCTTTGAGAACCGTGGCCACTGCTTCCGTGTCCCAGGTTGCCCCGCCTCCGGCTTCGCGCAATTCCGCGATAGCCGTGTTTTTTTCCTCTTCGTTTAAGGGTGTCAAGTTTGCCGGGTCCCCGTGAAAGTCTTTGAATTTGTAGACCTTTTCGGCAAATCCGAAGACGGCATAGTCAATGCCAAGTCTTTCCAGCGCTTCCATAAAAAGAACCAAGGCGTCCAAGGCGCTCTCCATTTTTCCGCCCCCCATTGAACCGGAAACGTCAATTAAAAGAGTAAATTTATAGTCCCTTTTTGTGGGAAGCCGCTTTCTTTCAAAAACCTTGAAATCATCCTGGTGCCGCCAGCCCCTGGCCTCGGCCCTGATCCATCTTTTTATGGAAACTTTGGGGCCGCTTTTGAAAAAGCCTTCCCAGTGAGGCCGCATATTCTTTATAAAAATGTTTTCCAGCCTGCCGGTCAATCCGTCAACCAGATGGGCCACGCGGGACAGCACTTCTTCATAAGCGGTCGAAGGCCGGCTGGTTTGCATGGCTGATTCGTGCTGTTCGATCAGCCTTTTGACTATTTCCAAAGGCTCGACTTCGCCGTTGCCTTGGGCCGCGGTAGAGCCGGAAGGCGGGGTATTTGATCTGGGTTGTTCGCCTGATTTTTGTCCGGTTTGGGGCTGGGCAAGGGGACCTTCTTTGCGCTCTTTCGGATTCAACGGCACGGATACCTGATTGCCTTTGTTTTCACCGGGCTTGTGTTCATGCTTGTCATCATTTTTTCCGTGGGTCGGACAGAGCTTTTTGCCGATTTTCTCCCCCCTTGATTCGATTATTTTGCGGATCAGATCGTTATTCGGGTTTTGTTGTCCTTCATTTCCGCCCTGTCCCCGATTCTTGCCCTTATCTTTATTTTTGCCTTTGCCGCCCTGCCCGCCGCCCGGTTGGCCTGTGCCCTGCCCGCTTTGCCCTGTGGAACCCTGGCCATTTTGTTCGCCATCGCCATTTTTGTTTGCCTGTTCCAGCACTTTTTTAAGTTTTTCTTTGCTTAGTTCGATGAGTTTCAGGTAATGGGGCAGGATGTGTTTTTC
>JACQWW010000196.1 GCA_016209025.1 Elusimicrobiota bacterium
GGTCATCAGCCTGGATCCAAATTACGGCCATATACACAGCGCCCTGGCATCAGAGTATATGCTTCTCGGACTCTATGAGGACGCAGTCAGAGAGATTCAGGCAGACATGGAGCGCCATGGACAAATGAATCACGAACTTTGTGCTTCGGCTGCTTGCTATCTGGGTCTAAATCTCTATGATCAGGCCATCGCCGGCTCTCAACAAGCGATGAATTGCACCCCTCACCCTGCCCTCTCCCCGTTGCGCGGGGCGAGGGATTCTGGTGGGGGTCTGACCCCTTCCCCCGAATTCCTTATCATGGACTCTTGTGAACGGCTCATTGTCGAAAAAGTCAAAAGGCCGTTCAAAATAGGCTCATTCCAGATGATACCTTGTTATTTGATCTGCGTCGCCCATTGGCTCCAAGGCAGTTTTAACGAACTCGTTGGGGCGTGCCAAAAAGCGCTTGAGATCGCCCCTGATGATAGTCTGGTCTCATTTCTATTGGGCGAGGCGTACGCCAACCTGGAGGCTTCTCCCGAAGTGATAGAATCGTTCAAGGAGGCTCTTGAAAAAAACAACAAGAATATTAGAGCGGCAGTCGGATTGCTCAAGATTTACTTTAAAAAGCCTGATTACGATTTGGCCCTGGTCTACGGTCAGAAGGCCCTGGAGATCACCCCCGATGACCCGTTGGTAAATTTTCAGGTTGGCTTCACTTTTTGGAAAAAAGGGTTGCCGTATGTTGCTGTGCCTGTCCTGGAGAAAGCGGTGGCCCTGGACAAAACCAACGTGGAAGCGATTTTTACATTAGGAGAGGTTTACGCCGAGGTCAATGACCTGGCGTCGGCGCAAAGCGCGTGGCAGAAAGCGGTCGAATTGCAGGGCGATGGCGAATGGTCCCAGGCGGCCAAATCCAGGCTGGTTGAGCAAAGTCATCTGATCGAGAAGGCTAAAAACAGGCTCGGTCGGCATATGACAGAGCGCAGTTAGTGGAGGTGGCGGAGTGACAAAAGTTTTAGTGGTGGATGACGAGGAAAGCATCCGCGAGTCGCTCCGTGATTTTTTTGAAGGCGAAGGCAGCTATGATGTCCTTCTTGCCGAGGACGGGTACAAGGCCTTGGAGATATTCAAGGCCGAGTCGCTGGACCTGGTCTTTATGGATGTAAAAATGCCCGGGATTGACGGCATAGAAGTATTTCGGCAGATGAAGCAGTTGAAGCCCGAAATCAAGGTGGTTATTATGACGGGCCTGCCGGATGAGCAGACTTTTGACCGGGCCTTGGCTGTCTCGGAGGAAGTGGTGGAAGGCTTCATACCCAAGCCCTTTAAGCCGGATGATCTTCGCAAGTGTCTTGGAATAGTCATGTCAGGCAAACATCATGCGGCCTTTCAATTGACTCCTACCCAGCTTGAAGCCTTGGCCAATTTCGCAAAGGCGGCCATGCAAACGGTTTCAGAAGCCCTTTCGAAAATCGTGGGCAAGGCCGTCAAGATCACACTCGAGGGCATGAATGCCGTGCCTATCGGCCAGATTTCCAAGCCTCTTGAGGATCCAGGGATTTCGTCGGTGGGTCTGGTAACCCGGTTTCAAGGCGGCATCAGCGGGACGGCGCTGTTTATGGTCAGCCAGGAATCAGCCCTGGCCCTAATTGACCTTCTGGGAAATCTTTCCCCCGGCACTACCAAAAGTTTTGACGACGCAGGGCAGTCCAGTTTAAAATCCTTGGGCACGGTTCTAGTGGGCTGTTATCTTAAAGCATTTTCCCGCCAGGCAAACATGGCGGCCCAGCCCCAGGCGCCGGATTTGATCTTTAATCACCGCAACTCCCTGATCCGGTCCGTCACATCGGAACCGTCCCCTTCCTGGCAGACTGAGGGAGAATATCCTTTTGCAATTGAGACCGAATTGAGGATTACAGGGCCGGGCATTGATTGCTGGTTCTGCCTCATTCCCAGCGCCGATTCTCTCAAAATCCTGCTGCACTCGCTGGGCACTTTAAAATAACCCTCTCGCATCCTATCTTCCCAAGTCGTCATTGCGAGCCTCGGGCGAAGCAATCTCATTAATAGTTTTCTCCTTGATGAGATTGCCACGGCCCCCGAGGGGCCTCGCAATGACGGGAAGAACGAAATCGGTATGTTTGTTGCTTCTTAGGTTAGTATGGATGGGAGGCAGATATGACTGAAAATAAAACTTGTTGTGTGATCGTGGGCAAGTATGTTGGAAGCGGTTATCGGGTGATAGCCGAAAATACGAGCAAGGTTGGTTTTTGGTGCGGCAAATTTTGCCGCCGCATAAGGGATTCGGCGGCCCCGGAGATAGAGGCGCGGTGGGCGAGGGCCGGCAACCTATTTAAGACCGTCAAATCCGACACCAAACTCACTCACACGGAAATGAAACAAAAGGAGACATTTGCCCGGCTCGGGGCTGAGATATTCCGGCTCAAAGGGCCTGATCTGGACAATATTTTTCAGGAAGAAACCATCAAAGAGATTGTGAGCCAAGCTAAAAAGGATCAATCCGAGATTCAAAAAGTCAAAGAGGAAATGCAGGCTCAAAAAAAGAGAATGCAAGAAGTAGTTGTCTTTAA
>JACQWW010000197.1:0-13972 GCA_016209025.1 Elusimicrobiota bacterium
GGCGGCTGTATGGTTCACCGACCCGCCATACTACGACAATATAGCCTATGCTGACCTCTCAGACTTTTTCTTTGTCTGGCTCAAACGGGCTATGCCGAGGCATCCTTTACTGCGCGATCCATTCGACCCACACAATCCGCTCACCCCGAAGACAACCGAGGCTATTCAGGACCCGTCAAGAGAGAAAAATGGAGCTTTCTATGAGGGAGCGATGGCAAAATCCTTTGGCGAGGGTCGTCGCGTATTGCGCGAAGACGGCGTTGGCTCGGTGGTCTTCGCCCACAAAACGACGGAGGGCTGGGAAGCGTTGCTCTCCGGCATGATCCGTGGCGGTTGGACTATCACTGGCTCATGGCCAATCACAACTGAAATCGCCACGCGGATGGTCGCGCGTGACACAGCAGCGCTATCAGCCAGCGTCCACCTCGTTTGCCGTCCGCGTCCAGAGAGCGCGCCAGTGGGAGACTGGGGTGAAGTTTTGCGTGAACTTCCCAAGCGCGTGGGTGATTGGATGGAACGCTTGCAGAGCGAGGGCATTCGCGGCGCGGACCTTGTTTTTGCCTGCATCGGTCCAGCCCTTGAAATTTTCAGCCGCTACAGGAAGGTGGAAACCGCCGATGGCCGCGAGGTAAAACTCGCCGAGTATTTAGTGAAGGTCTGGGAGGTTGTCGGACGGACGGCTCTGGAACAGGTGCTCGGTACGGCTGAGGCTAAGGCCCGCAACGGCGTTGCTGGGGCAGTCGAGGAAGATGCGCGTCTGACGGCGTTGTTTCTGTGGACACTTCAGAGCACGAATGGCGGCGTAGCGCAGGCTTCCAGCCTGCATACGGAAGACGCCGAAGCCGATGACGAGCCTGACGAGGAGGAAGACGCGCTGGAAGCAGGCAAGATGCCTGCGCTACGGGGCTACACGCTGGTTTTCGACGTTGTGCGCCGTTTTGCCCAGCCCTTAGGTATCGAGCTCTCGAAATGGGAGGGTCGAATCATCGAGACGAAGAAGGGCGTGGTCCGGCTTTTGGCTGTTTCCGAGCGCGCCAAACAGCTATTCGGCGAGGACGGGGCCGGCTCCGCAGCCGACTGGCTGGAACGTGATCCAGCGCAGGCTATCCAGCAATCGCTGTTCCCCGAATTGGACGCCGAACCCGCGCCGCGCATTCGCGGCCGCAAGAAGGGCCGGATCGCGGCTTCTGCGGGAACTGAACCGCTGGAAGCCACAGGCAAGGAGAATGATGCAGGCAAGATGCCTGCGCTACAAGCAACAACACTCGATCGGGTCCATGCCGCAATGCTGTTCCAAGCGGAAGGGCAGGCAAATGCCCTCCGGGCGCTAATCAAAGCCGAACAGGAACGCGGCCCGGACTTCCTGCGACTTGCAAACGCGCTTTCGGCACTGTATCCTATGGGGAGCGAGGAAAAACGCCTCTTAGATGCGATGTTGTTGGCAGTCCCGAGATAAGGAGAGAAACCTGTCATGCTTACGCAAACCGAAGCAGATGCTCTGATAGCGATGAGAAAGACCTTCCTTCAGCAGGCCACAATTTTCATCCCCCCTGGCGCCGACAATACCCATGAACTTATTGGCGATGACAAACGAGAGCGATTCCTGCTTGACATTTGGCGCGGCATGTTGCGACTATCGAAACTAAAATACCAAACCCGAGGCGGCAAGGTATTTGTGCTCGTCAGGCTCGACATTGACGGATCTCCCCATACCAATCCAGATGGTCATAGGGTGGATGGCACCCACATCCATATCTATCGCGAAAGGCACGAAGACAAATGGGCCTATCCGATTGATCCTGCAAAATTCCCCAATTCATCCGACATTCACCAAACCTTTGGGGATTTTTGCCGCTATTGCAATGTGCGGAGTGTGCCTCCGTTCCAGGAAGGATTGATATGAACAAACAGGACTGCGAACAATTGGTCGAAGAATACGTCGGATGGCTTCGCAAGGGTTTGTCGGTTGAGAAACTTGAGGAGGCTTGCGAACTAACGACGCCATTTCTGGACCGGCATAACGATCATCTGCAAATCTATGCCGTTAAACGCGACGGGAAAATTATGCTTTCCGATGATGGATACGTTCTGTCTGATCTGCGTACTAGCGGACTGGATTTAAACACGCCGAAGCGCGAAGCCGTATTGGATGCCGTTCTCAACGGATTTGGTGTCCGAACAGACGGCAGGCAGATTTTAGTGGAAGCATCTCAAAGGAATCTCGGGCAGCGTCTTCACGCCTTGGTTCAGGCCATGTTGGCCGTAAATGACATGTTTGTTATGGCCCAACCGCGCGTGGCCGGTTTTTTCTGGGAGGACGTCAAGGCGTTTCTTGATCAACACCAAATCCGCTACAGCCCACGTGTGAAAATATCGGGGCGGAGCGGGTTCGACCACGCTATTGATTTCTTGATTCCCAAATCGCCAACCCGGCCAGAACGATTTATCCAAGCGATCAATGCTCCGAACAAGAATACAATAGGGACCTACCTTTTTGCTTTGGGAGACACACGAAACGCTAGGGGTAATGGTTCCGAAGCGTACGCCTTTCTCAACGACCACGAGCGGGAAGTCGGCGGAGATGTAATAGAAGCGCTGGAGGCTTACCAAGTGAAACCAGCCCTCTGGTCAAAGCGGAAGGATCACTTAAACGCTCTTGCTGGATAGGAGAAAATAGCCTATGGAACCCTGGTATAAGATTGCCACGCCGCGCAAGGAAGTTCGGGAAGGACGTTCGTTTAACCCGGACGAATTCGCTATTCACCTGGAACAGGTCATTGCCAAAACTGCTCCTGAAGACTACCGTGAGCCGAGGCAGTTTTTCGCCCGGACTTGTTTCACGCGGGCTCTTCGGGAACATACGGGCATGGTTCTAAGACGGCTTTCCGGCCAAACTGCCAATACAGCGCCGGTGATGACCTTGATTACCCAATTTGGCGGCGGCAAAACCCATACGCTTACCGCGCTTTATCATCTTGTTACGAGCGGCGGGAAAGCATCCGAGTATTCCGGCGTCGGCAGCCTGCTCAGTGAAGCGGGCATCAGCGTTGTTCCGGAGGCCCGCGTCGCAGCTTTTGTCGGTAATGCCTGGGACCCCAAAGAAGGGCGCGAGACGCCCTGGATTGACGTTGCCTGGCAGCTGGCCGGCGAAAAAGGGGTCAAGGAGTTGGGCCCAACAGCTAAAACTACTCCGCCTGGCACGGAAGCCCTTAGCCGCGTGTTTAAGGCGGCGGACGGGCCGGTACTGCTTCTTTTCGACGAGGTGCTGAATTTCTTAAACCGCCATCGTGAAATGGCTGATCAGTTCCACGCCTTTATTCAAAATCTGACCGTGGCCGCCACCGCAATGACTCACGGCGCGGCGGTCATCAACCTGCCGCGCAGTCAAGTTGAGATGACCGATTGGGACATGCAGTGGCAGGAGAAAATTACCAAGGTCGTCCGGCGCGTGGCCAAGGACATTATCGCCAACGATGAGACGGAAATCAGCGAGGTGGTGCGCCGCCGCCTCTTTGAGGACATCGGCAGCGACAAAATGCGCAAGAATACTGCCAAGGCCTACGCGGACTGGTGCTTCGAGCGCCGGGCTCAACTTCCACCGGAATGGACCGCGGTGGACACTGCAACGACCGAGGCCAAGGCCAGGGAATACTTATGCAGCCGCTTCGAGGTCTGTTATCCTTTTCACCCGGCCACTTTGTCTGTTTTTCAGCGCAAATGGCAGGCCCTTCCCCAATACCAGCAGACGCGCGGCACTCTGGCCATGCTTGCGCAATGGATATCCTGGGCTTCCCGCACTGCTTTTACGCAAGCGCGCAAGGAGCCTCTTATTACCTTGGGCTCAGCGCCGCTGGAAGTGCCTGAATTTCGCAGCATTGTTCTCGGCCAATTGGGCGAATCCCGGCTCGTGGCCGCGATAGACGCGGACATTTCCGGGCCCCAATCTCACGCCCGGGCCCTTGACGCTGATAGTAAGGGAGCTTTGCGTAACATTCACCAGCGCATAGGCACGGCGATCCTCTTCGAGTCGTCAGGCGGCCATATAGACAAAGTGGCGCATTTGCCGGAGCTCCGGTTTGCGCTCGGCGAACCGGAATTGGACACCACCTCCGTGGACAATGCCGCGTTCGCCTTTGAGGACAAGTCCTATTTCATCCGCAAGGTGGGTTCCGATGGGTTTAAAATCAGCCGCCAGCCTACCATGAAGAAGGCGGTCAACGACCGCCGGGCGTCCCTTGACGAGGAATCCGAGATCAAGCCCGCCATGAGAAAACTTATCGAAGACGAGTTTAGGCGTGGAGCGAGCGTGCCGTTTGCTTTGTTCCCAGAGGACGGCGCCGCTATCCAAGACACCCCCAAGCTTACGCTTGTCATAGTTGACCCAATGCTCGAGTGGAATGTAGCACAGGCATCTTGCCTGTCAAATGGGAGATCGCAGGCTGGAAGCCTGCGCTACAGGATTGCGGAGTGGACAAAACTTCGCGGAAAATCTCCCAGACTCTATCCGGGGTCGTTGGTGTGGTGTGTGAAGAAGCAGGGCCGGGATTTGCGCGAAAGCGTGGAGATGTGGTTGGCATGGAGACGGGTAGCCATGGAAATTTCCGAGGGGACGCTGGGCGGCGATTTTGACCGGGCCGAACGTGTCGGAATTCAGTCCAAGGTTGTCTCAGCCGAGGAGGCCGCAAAAGACGAGGTGTGGGGCGGCTATCGTTTTGCCGTGATTTCCGATGCCAAGGAACCGGATGGACTAAAGGTTATTGATCTGGGCGCAGGGCATTCCTCAAGCGGTGAAACGCTCTGCGGCCGGGTGATTGCCGCCCTCAAGTCCCAAGCGCTTTTGAATGAGTCTGTAGGAGCAGGATACATTGACCGCAATTGGCCCCCGGCCCTCAAAGAATCCGGCGCGTGGCCTCTCGCAAGCCTGAGGCAAAGCTTCCTGAACGGCTCCCTCACAAGGCTTATTGATCCCGATAGCGTTTTGCGCGGAAAAATCGTTGAGTTTGTGGCCAGGGGAGATTTTGGACTGGCCTCGAGACACAAGCCGGGGGGAGAATATGAACGGGTTTGGTTCTGTGAAACACTTACTCAGGACGAAGCAGCTTTTGAGTCCGGTGTGTTCTTGATTTCCAAAGCAAAGGCGCAATCACTAAAACGCGGGGGCCAACCCGAACCATCTTCCATGCCTGCCCCAAAACCGGGGCCTCTGGACGAACCAAAGCCAGGGCCGGCTGCGGAGCCGGAAACAGCTTTGGGACAGGGAACAAGAACTTTCCAGATAGCCGGGGATGTGCCACCTGAGGTTTGGAATCGCCTGGGAACGAAAATACTGCCGAAACTGCGCTCAGGCGCCGACCTTCGGGTAGGCATTAAATTTTGCGTTACCGTGGAAGAGAAAGCGTCAAAGACGTTTGAAGCGGAGTTGCGCCAGATTCTGGACGATCTTGGCTTGGGAGACAAGGTTCTGATTCAGTAGGACGTAAGGGTCCGCGCAAAAATAACTTCCCAATTAATAATCAATATAATCCTTCAACATTTTGCTTCTTGAAGGATGCCTGAGCTTGCGGATGGCCTTGGCTTCGATCTGCCGGACCCGCTCCCTGGTCACCTTGAACATCCGGCCGACTTCTTCTAATGTCCTGGGGTATCCGCTTTCCAGGCCGAAACGCAGGCGCACGATTCTGGCTTCCCTCGAGGAAAGGGTGGCAAGGACCTTTTCGATTTCGCGCCTTTTCAAAAAGCTCATGGCCGACTGAACCGGCACCATGCTGTTTTCATCCTCGACAAAATCCTCAAGACGGGAGTTGTCGTCGCCGATGGGCATGGCCAGGGAAAGCGGCTCAGGGATGATCTTTAAGGCCGACCTGACCCTATCCGGAGTGATGTGCAGGGTGTTGCCATATTCCTCGATCAATGGGTCGCGGCCCATCTGCTGGCGGGTTTTGCGCTGAATCTTGGAGAGCTTGGAAATCAGCTCCTTCATGTGGACAGGAATGCGGATGGTGCGCGCTTGATCCGCGATGGCCCGGTTAATGGACTGGCGTATCCACCACGTCGCATAGGTTGAAAATTTGAAACCCTTTTTATACTCAAATTTCTCAACCGCTCTGATAAGGCCAAGGCTTCCCTCCTGGATAAGATCGGAAAGCTCGAGAGAGGACACGCCCATGTGTTTTTTGGCGATCGAGACCACGAGCCTTAGATTGGCCCTGATGAGCTTGAGCTTGTCTTCAAGAATCTTTTCCTCAAGATCGCTGATTTTGCGGCTCAAATTCAAAAGCTCCTCGCGGCTTATGGGCAGCCCGCTTAAAATTTTGGCGCGGCGCTCCTTGACATGGGACAGATTGACGGCGATCGCCTCGGCGGCAGCCGGAGAAAAGCCGGTGCGCCGGTGAAAATCCTGCGTTTTAACGGCGCCTTTACGGCAGGCCGCATGAAGCTCCATGAATTCCTCGACCGGCATCTTGAGCGTCATGCCATAGCGGTTTATTTCCCCTTCGCACTCGTGAACCCTCGAGGCCAGGGTTTTGATTTTGTTGGTGACCCTTTTGATTTTCTCCTGATTCAAATCCAGATCAACGATTTTGTCTAAAATCGCCTTTCTCAGGTTATAAAGCCGCATCTTCAGGCTGTTTCTCTTTCTCTCCGGATGGACAGCCTCAAGCTCCTTTTTCACTTTCTCGATTTTTTGGCTGAGCCGGCGGGTAAATGAGACTGTTTTCTTGATCTTTTGGCGCATTCTTTTGAGCTCGGAACGGGTGCGCCGGCCGCGGGGCATAAGCTCCTTGGGCGTCATTTCCTCCTGCTCGATCAAAGATTCCCAATTCTCGATCTCCCGAAGGGTGATAGGGGATTCCAAAACCAGAAGCCGCAGCACCCTGGTGCGCTCAAAAACGTTTCTGGCCAGGCTCACTTCCTCCTCGCGCGTCAAAAGGGGCACCCGGCCCATTTCGGAAAGATACATCCTGATGGAATTTAAAGTCTCCGGCCCCTTGGCCGCCTCGGCCGCGGCCTGGGTGGAGGCGGCGGCCAGCTCCTCGCGGCTTCGGCCGTGAAAACGGCGCACCTGCTCGCGGTCAACGACCTGGATGCCCAAATCTTCCAGGGTCTCAAGGAAATTATCCATGTCCTCGGGACTGACCGTCCCGAAAAGCGACTTTTGAATCTCCTCAAAAGTGAGATAACCGACTTCCTTGCCGATCTCGATAAGGTCTTTTAAAACATGCTGATGTTCCATGTCCTGATCACTCCTTATTGCCGGTTTTTAATAACCGCGATACCTCTTGAAAGCGCCTGACCACGGATTCGTCGCAGGCGGTGCGGCTGTCCTGACAGCGGCGGATATCTTCTCTTAACCGACGGAACTCTTTGACCAAGGCGCGCTGGCGCATCTCCGCCGCGTATTCGTCAAGAAGCCTGGAAAACTCCGCCTCAGTCAGATCATTGCTTTGCGTCAGAGCCGCCCGGCCCAGCATCTCCTGCCACGGCGCATCGGATTCTTCCCCTGAATTCGGCCCCGCTTTTTCGCCATAAATATAGCGGGCGATCTGCGGCTCGATAAAATCCTCGGTTTTCACTCCAGCTTTTTCCAAAGTTTTACGGACCGCGGCTTTGTCATAAAGCGCCAGCCCCAGTAAAGCCTCGTCAAGCGATAAAACGGTTTTCCCCCGCTGGTCGGATGCCGCCTGCCCCGGGGAAGGCCGGCTGTTTTTCGGCTCTAAAATAACCTCCCTGCCGCTTGACCGGCTTAAATACCGGTCAAGCTCGCGCTCAAAACCGGTTAAATCAAGGCGCAATGCTTGAGCCGCCCTGATGATGGCTTCGCGGCGCTCAATGGCTCCGGGCATGGCCGCCAGACTCGGCAGAATGTTTTTTGCCAGCCGCAGTCTCTCTTCTAGTCCCAGGCCTGAGGCGCCTTGCGGTCCTAATCGGCTTTCCATCTCAAAATCAATCAAATCTTTTGCCTGCCCTGCTTCCAGGCGCTCAAACTCCTGGCGTCCGTATTTTAAGACGAATTCGTCGGGGTCCAGGCCTCCTGAAAGAAGCATGATCTTGACCTCCAGGCCCGCGGCCAGACATATTCTGCCGGCCCGCACCGCCGAGGAGATGCCGGCCGCGTCAGGATCGAAAATCAAAACAACTTTTGAGGCGAAGCGTTTTAAAATCCTGACCTGATCCGGCGTCAATGCCCCGCCCATCGGACTGGCGGCCAAAGGCAGACCTGCCTGGGCCAATCCCAAAACATCAAAATACCCCTCGACAATGTAGGCTTTATCCTGCTCGCGGATGCGCCCCTTATGGGCGCCCAAGCCGTAAAGGGTCTCGCCCTTTTTAAAAAAATAAGTATCGGGCGAATTCAGATATTTCGGCCCTTCGCTTGCCGTGCCGCCTTGTCCGCCGGCCGCGGGTAAGCGTCCTTTAGGCGCCGAGTCTTCCGGCAGCACGCGGCCTCCGAAGCCGCAGATATTGCCCTGAGGGTCGGCTACGGGAAACATGATCCTGCCTCGAAAAAAATCAAGGTAACGGCCGGTTCGGCTGGAAACAGCCGCCAAGCCGGCTTTTTCCAAAACCCTCGGCTCGATTCCGTGCTTGGTTACCAAAATCGTAAAAAGCCAATTGGAAAGCCTGGGAGCCCAGCCGGCGCGGTATTCCTTAATGACGGCTTTGGTCAATTGGCGGCGGCCCAGGATATACTGCCTGGCTGCCTCGGCTTCAGGGTCCTCGCGAAGCTCAAGGGCATCGGCATAAAGAGCCGCGGCCAAATCCAAAGCTTTCTTGACCGCGGCGCGCAGTTTTTCTTCGCCCTGCCCCAAGCCGGCCCGGCCCGACCAGGCAGGCCGGGTTAAGCCGACACGATCGCAAAGCGATTCGACGGCTTGCTTAAAATCCACTTTCTCCATCTCCTGATAAAACTTAATGGCGTCGCCTCCCTGCTGACAGCCGAAACAATAATAAACGCCGCGCGAAGGATCCAAATGAAACGAAGGCGTTTTTTCTTCGTGAAAAGGACAAAGCCCGACCCAGGACTTTCCGGAACGGCGAAGACCCCTGACATAGTCCTTCGCCAAATCCAAAATGTCTAAACGGGAACGAAGAGCCTCAATCTCTCTTGACAATGTTTAAGAACCGTTATTGCCGGCGGACCGCCCGTTAAAAGTAGCGGCGGCGGCGAAGCCTGCGCCTGGCTTCGGCAAGCTTCTGCTTGCGCCGGACCGACGGAGGAACATAAAATTCGCGTTTCCTGATTTCCTGCAGAACTCCCTCTCGTTCACATTCCCTTTTAAAGCGGCGGATAGCCTCTTCTACGGGCTCGCCTTCCCTCACCTTGACTTCAGGCACAAAAAATCACCCCTCTCTTAAAAACGAATATTGAATATAGAATATGGAATATCGGAAAAAAAAACTCCCGCCTCTCCAACATTCTATTCTACATTCAATATTCAATATTCCCTTTTTAACCGGGCGGCCAAATTAAATGCCGCCCGCCTAAAAGATGGTAGTGGATATGATCCACGCTCTGACCTGCCATTTTACCATTATTGAGGACCAATCTGAAACTCTCTAATTTTAGCTGAGCGGCGATTTCTTTTGCCGCAAGCTGCAACCGGCCAAGCAATTCGCCGTCTTCGGAGGTGACGTCGGAAAGTTTGGCAATATGGCGCCTGGGCACAATCAAAATATGGGCCGGAGCCTGGGGGTTAATGTCCTTAAAAGCGATGCAATGGTCATTGGAAAAAACATTTTGGCAAGCGATTTGGCCCTGGATGATCTTGCAGAAAAGGCAGTCATTCATTTTAAACTCCGATCTCAAACAAATAAACGCCCTTCGCGGGCGTCTCTAATTTTAACAGTTTGCCACCCCCATTCATTATTGTCATTCCCGCGAAAGCGGGAATCCAGGCCCCTATCGGCATCTGGACCCACGCTTTCGCGGGGGTGACGGGTCAGGGGGAAACTCCCCACCCCCTCGGTTAATTGAATATTAATCCGAACCATTTTTGTCCCGATAACTTCAAGGAAATTTTCGGCGCGTCCCATGAGGCTTCCCTTGCGGCGCGTTTCCCATAAAACCTTAAGCTCCTTGCCGACGAAGCGCAAGGCATAAGCCTGCCTTAAGCTCCGATCAAGCTCGCGCGCTTCGGCTATTCGCGCTTTAAGATCGCTTGCGGCATAAACCGGCTTAAGGTTCACGGCAATAGTGCCCGGTCTTGGGCTGAATGGAAAAATATGCATACCGGCAAAACCCATTCGCCGCGCAAAGGCGAGCGACTCCTGAAAATTTTCTTGGGTTTCCGTAGGAAAACCGGCCATAAAATCGGTAAAAATTGCAGCATCACTGCCCAAAATGCGCCGGATGGAATCAAGCCGCTTTCTAAAAAACTCCGCCTTATAGCCGCGCTTCATGGCCGCCAGCACCGAATCGCATCCTGACTGCAAGGGAATATGAAAATAGGGCACGGTTTTCCGGGTAGAGGCGTAACCCTCGATAAAACGATCCGTAAGATCAACGGCTTCGATGGAAGACAGCCGAATGCGAAAATCCCCATCCAATTGCGCAATTTTCTGAATGAGAACCAACAGCTCAATCCGCCCAAATTGTGCGCTTTCTCGGTTAGAGTAACGTCCAAGACGAATGCCGCATAAAACGAATTCCCGGTAACCGCGATCGAGCAAGCCTCTGATCTCCGCCAAAATTACATCCGGATTACGGCATGACATGGCCGGCCGGATTTTGGGAACAATGCAAAAAGCGCATTTCCTGTCACAGCCGTCTTGGATTTTAATCCAAGCCCGCGTGTGACCGTAAAACGACGAAATAACCTTAACCCTCACCCTGCCCTCTCCCTTAGGGAGAGGGATGTAATTTTTTCCTTCATTGGGGACAATTTCGGCTTTGGGAAACAAAATTTTCAGTTCGTCCGGGGCGCGGCTAGCATAACATCCGGTAACAATCTTCCTAGCCGAAGGATTAGCGCGGTTTATCTTCCTGAACAGCAACCTCGCATCGCGGTCGGCGTTGGCCGTTACCGAACAGGTATTGATCACGCAAACATCGGCTTTATTGAAATCTATCGTAAATTCAGCGCCCTGACGGAAAAAGCTTTCCCTGATTTGCTCGCCTTCGTATTGATTGACCCGGCAGCCGAAACTTTTAATGAAAATTTTCACCATTTACCAAGAAGGAAACGGCAATGACGGATCGACTGCCCCGTGTCCTGTGTCTTCGCACAGGACTGCCTTGCGGGACTGTCTAGCGCACGGGACTGCGTGCTCGACTGCCCCGCCTTTAAGCAGCGCACCGACAGCCAGCCGTAAGGCCCCCGCCGCGGCGATCATGGCCCCGTTGTCCGTGCATATAGCCGGGCTCGGAAAATAAACGCGAAAACCTTCGTTTACGGCGCTCTTTAACAATAATTCGCGCAAGCGGCTGTTAGCGGCTGCCCCGCCTGAAACAACCATTGTTTTAAGATTAAAATTCCGTAAGGCTTTCTTTGATTTAAAAACTAAGGTTTCGCAGACAGCCTCCTGGAAAGCGGCCGCCAAATCAGCCCGCGCCCTGGCGGTTTTAGGCTGTCCGTAATCACGCAAACGATAAAGAGCCGACGTTTTTAAACCGCTGAAAGAAAAATTCCACGATCCTTCTAAAAGCGGCCTGGGAAACCGTATCTTACCGGCATCTCCTGAACGAGCCAGGCGGTCCACAATCGGCCCGCCCGGGTATCCCAAGCGCAGCATTTTGGAAAATTTATCAAAGGCCTCGCCACAGGCATCGTCAAGGGTCCGTCCAAGAACCCGGTATTTCCCCCATCTCTCGACATAAATGAGATCAGTATGGCCTCCGGAAACAATCAATCCCAAAAAAGGCGGCCTGACTTCGGGATACTCGAATAAAACAGAACATAAATGGGCCTCAAGATGATGGACGCCGATAGCAGGAATGTCCAAGGCCAAGGCCAAGGCCCTGGCAACCGATTCGCCGACTAATAACGCGCCTTTTAAGCCTGGGCCTTGAGCATAGGCTATAGCGTGCAAGGGTGCAAGGCCGGATTGTTTAAAGGCGGCGGCCACGACGCGGTGGATATTTTCCAGATGGGCCCGGCTGGCCAGTTCAGGCACCACGCCGAAATAAGGCGCGTGAAGGGGAATCTGGCTGGCCAGAACATTGGCGCGGATTTTCAGCCTCTGCCCGAATTTTTTATCCGGGCAAAGCTCGACAATGCCGGCCCCCGTTTCATCGCAAGTGGTTTCAATGCCTAATAGCAATTATTTCGACGGCATTTGAAGGAGCAATTTTCTGGCTTTGAAGAGTTCCATGGCCCGCTCAAGAACAATGTCCCGGACCGGTTTTTCAGGCTTGGCCTCTTCTTTCTCATCTTTTTTCGCTCCCTCTTTGGAAGTTTTCTTGAAAATTTCCCTGATGGGTTTGGTTTCCGACGGCTTGTCGGGAAAATAGGCCAAATCAAAAGACTGATACACTTTGGCGGTTGTTTCCCGGTCAATCTCAACCTCGATGTCCGGAACAATCCCCCAATCAGCCTCTTTTTTATTCTCTTTATCCGCCTCTTGGGCCGATGGCGGCTCCTTGCTTTCGGGGGCTTTAACGGAGGGAGGCGCCGGTTTGACGACAGGAACCGCCGGTTCCGGAATCTGAGGCTCGGCTTTCTCCGCCGCCTTCTCGGACTCAACATCCAACTCATCAGAACTTTTTCTTTTGAACTCTTTTTTATGAATCAACCGGCCGTTGGGCGTGTAATAATAGGCCGTTGTCAGCCTCAAGCCTGAGCCGTCGGCCAGATTGATCACCGACTGAACCGAGGCTTTGCCGAAAGTGCGGCTGCCGACAAGAACGGCGCGCTTGTGATCCTGGAGAGCGCCGGCCAGAATCTCACTGCCGGAGGCGCTGCCCTCGTTGATCAAAACGACCAAGGGAAGATCGGCGTAAGGCGCCCTGGCCGCAGCCCGGTATTCAACCCTTGACTCAGCCTTGCGGCCCTGGGTGTAGACGATAATCTTTTCCTCGCCGATAAATTCCTTGGCTGTTTCAATGGCTGAAGGCAAAAGACCGCCGGGATCGTAACGAAGATCCAAAATCAGCGATTGCATCCCTTGCGAGGCAAGCTTGCCCAGCATCTCATGGATGTCCTGGGGGGTTTTGGCGTTGAATTCGGTTATCCGGGTATAGCCGATATTGTCCGCCAATATGCGTGAATAAATCGTTTGAATTTTTATGACTTCGCGCGCCAGGGTAAAATCCTTAATCGCCTCTTTTACGGTTTCGTCGGCGGCTTTTTCCTGGCGCGAAACAGTAATGACAACCTTGGTTCCGGGCTTGCCCCGCAATTGCTGGACCGCCTTTTCTATGGTCAGTTTTTCGGTTGACTTTCCGTCAATCTTGACGATCCGGTCGCGGGGAAATACCCCGGCCTTGAAAGCCGGGGTGCCCGGCAAAGGCGTGATGACGGTCAACCAGCCGTCCTCGCCGATCATAACCTTGATCCCGATGCCTCCGAACTCCCCCTCCGTCTCGATCTTCATATCCTTTAAAGCCTCGGGAAGCAAAAACTGGCTGAAAGGATCCAGGGTCTGGACAATGCCGCGCGCGGCCCCGTAAACCAAATCCTTAAGCTCGACGGTCTCCACGTAATTGGTCTGAACCTGGTCGAGGATGTCTATTAAAATCCGGATTTTCTCATAAGGAGACTCGCCGGATAAAACAAGGCTGTAGCTTGCCCCGGCAATAAAAAGCCCGATGCCGGCCGCCCACGAAATAAAAAACAGGCGGCTGCGCTTTTTGAGCGTGTTTTTCATTGTTGTGTCCATAGCCAACCAATCAAAGCTTAACACCTTATAAGCAAATTTGCCAGAGGGATATTTTCATCGCCTTCTTTGTAAGGGTTTAGCCTGGGGGAGTTGCCCTTGCCCCCAGACCCGGGAACCAGTCCCGACGGTTCCCCCGCCCTGCTGGGCGGGGCCC
>JACQWW010000197.1:14110-20988 GCA_016209025.1 Elusimicrobiota bacterium
ACTACTGGGTTCAAGGGCAACTCCCCCAGGCTAAACCCTTACCCTTCTTTCGATTGTTCGGATCTAGTGGGTTTTTATCCAAGCCGTCAATTGATCGAGCTTCTCGAACCACTCGAATTGAAAACCTTCCGGTAAAACCAAGGTGCGCAGCTTATCGAAACGATCGGTAGGATGTGGCTGGAGCGAAGCGGCTGGGATACCCAGCCTCATGGCGGCAATAGCGCCATGTAAGCGCCAGCTTACCACAGCCCGGCAGGTCTTGATTTGCCCGATGAAGGCGTTGGTATTGCCGCTATAAGCGACGCGCGGTAAATCTTTGTTTAAATGCCGGCAAAGGCGATCAGCCTGCCGGCTGTCATGCTTGGGATCACAAAGGAATAAAAAAACAGGCCCGGTGTCCAAACCCGCGCGGACAACGCGGCCGGCCATATCCAAAAATTCCCGGCTGCGCAAAGAACCGTTTAGAAAAAAACCAAAATTTTCCGGAATTCCCTCTCCCCTTGAGGGAGAGGGTGGGGGTGAGGGGTTTAATGTAAAGGTTAGAAACGTCGGGAGCGGACATGTCCAGGTCGGATCAAGAACTTGAAAACAGCGGATTAAGGGATTTAATCTTAATAAAAAATCAAATGACGCGCGGTCGCGCACGCAAAATTCGACCTTTTCAGTATCTTTCAAAAACCATGCCAGCAGTTTACGGCTGACCGGATGAATAATCGGCCCGACGCTTGCCCCCTCGAAAATAATTCCGTCTTGCGCCAAAAATCGCCCCAAGGCCGCCACGCCAAAATAATAAACAAGGCTGCGCAAACTGGTCATGTCCTGCAATAACCCGCCCAAAAATACGACCCGCTTTAATCTGCCAAAGCCTTTAAAGGACGGAAAAGCCTTTTTCCAAACAACGATTTCTGATTCCGCATTCTGGCCGCGCCAAGCCTCGCAGAGCCAGTCATCGCCGAAATTGCCACAACCAAAATAACCGCCCACCGCGACAAATTTATGATTCATTAAAAGAGGTTATTGTTAACGATTTGGAACGCAAACAGCAAAAAGCGCCAATACATCCTGCAAATATCCCTGTTTTGCCCACAATATATCCCGCAACTCTTGCCGGAAATCATCAAAATCTTTTTTCCGGGTATCGCTATGGTTTAATTTTTCATGAACCTCTGAAAAATTGCCGCCTAAAACAGAGCAACCTTTGAGAAGACGCATTGTCCGGCAATGGCAGTCTTCTAATCTTGGTTTTAAAATAATCAAGTGGCGATTCTCTTTTTTAATTAAATCGGCATAATCAAGTCTTTTCATTAAAGTTGACCCTGCGAGAGCGGATGGCTGACCGGTCCCGAGATCTTCGTCAATCATGCCTAATGGGTAGCTCTTATTTTCAAAAACCATTTTAACCACCCGCCCCTTGCCGGTGCCGCCCCTGTGCACGATACTTAAGGAGAGATATTTAAGATGGGCTTTTAAAATCTCCCAAAGAATTTTATCGGCAAAACATTCTACGGCAACCGCAAACTCTTGCGACATTAAATATCTTCAAGATTAAAGAAGACATCCACATCCAGGTCGAGCAATTTTTGAATTTGCTCGTGGGTAACAAGCGTTTTTATTTGCGTCGGCCCATTTTTTTGACGGGAAGCGACCATGACCGCCAAATCATCCACGGGGGTCTTGGAAAGAACAGCCATCAAAAAATAAGGATTGTGCGTGGTTAGAAAAAATTGGGTTTTCTTTTGGTTTAATCCGATCATTTCCCCCAACATCTTGGGGTATGGCGGAAATGCGAACACATCCGGCTCGTCTATGATAATTACATCGTTGTCTTCGGATGTTTTTAAAACAGCAGCGTAAAATATCAGACGTTTGTAAGTGTCCGACAAAACATTTAAAGGATAAATTTGGAATGCCTTTTCCTCCGGCTGGACAAGAACCCATTGCTGATTAAATTGATCTAAAGTCAGTTTGATGCCGGAAGATTCCATAAGGCTCTGGGCGTACTCAAGCAAGCCGGCAACATTTCTAGAAATTAAATGGACTAGATTGGAGCCGAAAGGCGGCATTACATAATCTGGTCCGGAAATTATAGTTGGGGTTATTTGCGTCAACGGACCATAATATTTTATTGAACTGAAGCTTCTGAATAATTGTTGGTACGCTAAGTTATGCGTTGAATCAACATTCACGTCAAAAGTCGAGTCGCCTACGCCGTCGTTGTGAAATTTAATTGTCAATGCTTCATTGCTTTTGTAGTTGCTTGATAACCGCAAACTACCGAGCTCAACGATAAATGGGTTATTTCTTCTCCCGCGATAATACAGACTAAAAGCATTATATGGGCGAAAAAGACGGACAAATTGAGCAAGGGGAGCGCTCCCAAAAGCAAGCCATGACGTAAAGCCCAATGCTTCTAAAAAATTGGTTTTCCCGCAATCAGGCGGACCAATAAGAATATTGACGCGTTTACAGTCTACCTCAATACGCTCGATGGATTTAAAATTCTCAATTTCAATGCGGCTAATCATCAATATCCTGCCATTTTTCTCTTTTTTTCTTCCAAAATATAATTCGCAGTCTTCAAGAAACCACTTATCATCATATATTCTTGCGCTTGAAAAACCAATGAACAGACGCGGCGGCCGCATAGGCGGCCAACATACTGATTGCGGAACGAACGGCGATTAAACCTAAAGGCGTGTGGGCGTGCAAAAAGCTGTTCATGGTTGCCACCGGCCCGAAAAGGGCCAAGGAGGTCCAGCGTTTGGCGGCACTTTTGTCCTGCCGCCAAATAAAACTCCAGCAAAACCAGCCGAACAATTCCTTAATCCTGGGCCGGATGCCGATATTGACATCGAGCCAGTCGCGGACATAATACTCTCCTGAAAAAACAGGCCATCGGCCCGCCGATCTTTCGAGCGCCACGAACGCGACCGCCATGGCCAGTAGAAAAACAAGCAAATGACTATAGCCGTCTCTCGCTTGAAAAATAGCTAATAAAATAAAAGGAAGCAAAAAAACTATTTGCACGATATAAAGAGGGCTGAGTTGAAATTTAAAGGCATCCGTTTGAAGAAGCAGCCAGGTAAACATGCCTGTCAATAGAAGCAAAAGGAAAACCAGAAAAATGACCCCCTCACCCTGCCCTCTCCCTTGTTCCCTCTCCCAATGGGAGAGGGTATGGTGAGGGGTTGGGGTGAGGGTGGAAAGCGGGACAACAACCGCGATCAATAACACAATCACCCGGCGCAGCCAAAGAAGCCCCGGCGGCTCCATGATGATCAACCGCGGCGCGACGTTGTCGAATTTAAATCCACGGCTTTTTAATCCTTCGATAAGCCGGGCCAGGCTTTCCCGCTGAACGCTCAAAGGTAAATCGGAAAAAATCCAATAAACGCCGGTGTTTAGTCCGCGCTCGCGGAATGCCCGCAGAAACCTTGCCAAAATTCCATTCGGCTGGTTGGACCAATAACGAAAATCATCGGGTGAAAGATAAAAAAACCCTACGCGCAAGGCGCCAAGCGCCGCGACAGAGCTTGGATCAACTAACCGCCAGCCCTGATCGCCTGCCCAATGCTTCATATCCTGTTCCAAAATATCGCCGGCGCCTTCCTGCGACAAGCCGCCGTCAAGGGCGATGATGAGGCTGACGGTTTTTGAACTGGCTAAGTTCGGACAAAAAAACAACAAAAAAATAGCGCAGAACGATCTGGTTAAAAAAGTATTCAACTGAAACTATCGGCCTTGTTCTTGCTGATTTTTTTCGTCGGCTGATTCAAGAAGATTATTTTTTCTGCCCCTCAACGGTAATCCTGGTCAAGGAATAGCTGTCCGGCCATTGGATGAGATTCCAGTTGGGCGGAGTTCCGATGCCCTGGACCCAGGTGATGTTTTTTAGAGTTTCGCATATTTGTTCGTTGGCTTTCTTTTTTGCGTCTTTGACGTTCTGGGGCTCCTGGGGATTGGTGACAGTGTAGCGGGCCTGGATGACGACTTCCTTGCCGGCGGGCAGGAGGCTAGAGGGTAGTTTGGGAACAATGGAATGGACTTCCTGCCAGCAGGGGTAGTTCTCGGGGCAGTCGCTTTCATCGCTGGGATTAGTGTCCTGCTTAAAAACATAAAGATCGGCTGGAATTGTTCTGCGGGCAAGGCTCCCATTGGATTGCCGGACAATAAGAGTCTGCTCGATTTCCTTGATGCCTGTTTCCCCTTCAACATAGGGGATCTCCCCGAAGCAGTTCGTAGGCTCGATGTTTTCCCGCCAGCAAGAGGACGGGCTTGGGGGGATTTGGGCGAGGGCAGGGGTGGCGAGCCGGATGAGGATTTCGCCGTATTCGATTGCGCCTGGACCGCCTTGTTCGTAACTCATAAGTGATGGATCTATGCCGAATATAGGATTCCATAAATGTGCTTCATAACTGTAGCCATTTGAATATCTTGCTCCTGCGCCATTACCCCCCAATTCTTTTGGCGAAACAAACTGCAGCGGCACTTCCCTGTCCAGATACCTGTAATACGCAGGCTGTTGCTGTTTTATCAATAAAATATCGCTGGACCCCGGCTGTTGCTGATTGGTTTGCGCGGATGGCTGTTGTAGCTGACTTTGTTTGGGCGATTCCGCCTTTGAGCAGGAGCTCAATACGATTAATGCCAATAATAAGCTATTCATAGATTTTTTCATCTCCTTTTTAATTTCTCCTTGGCCTGTTTGGCCGGCTGGTTTGCTGGGACTGTTGCCGGCTTGCCCTGTCCGCTTCCAACCTGCGGATATCGGTCTGGATTTGCGGGTTTAATTCTTCCCTCAAGTAATTCTGGTAGTAGGCTCCGTATTCGCGGACATAGACTGTCTTGACTTTTCCGTCGGCGTCGGTAACTTGGCCGATAGGGATGCGGTTGTCAATGAGGTGGTCGCGCAGGTAGGTACGGGCGGATTTCCATCTTCCGTAATCGCTCTGTTCATCTGAAGATTTTGGCGGCGCTTGACCATTATATTTTCTCCCCAATTCCTCCAAGAGAACAAGTTGCCTCCTAATTTCTGCCGCCTCATTATATTCCGGCGTCCCCGCCGTCAGCGCCGCCGGATCAGGCACCACATAGAATTCCTCATGGACATGGGGCTTGTAGCGGACGTCGGAGCCGCCGGTGTCGCCCATCAGAGCCACAGTCTCTCTGGCGATAAGTTCGTCTCCGGCCCTGGCCAGGACGCCGGTGCCTTGCGCGTTCGTGCCGTCCCTGTTTCTAAATCCATTGTGATCCAGACCGGAAAGGACCCAGGCATGGTCGTCTCTTGAGGAAAGCTCTCCGTGGTTGATCAAGACCTGATTTTCCGGGTCTCCGGCGTCCCCGGCTATGACCACGGTCCCGTCAAGCGGGCTCCTGACCCGGGTGCCGTAGTCGTTGTAAAGATCAAAGCCTTCGTGAATCCTCAGACACCGGCTTCTATTGGAACAGCCGGCCTGCCGGGCGGCTCGATCAGTGGCAAAGCCCCTGAGTTCCTGGGGGACCGAGGTCAGAGCGCCCTGGGCCGCCATGTCATCACTAATCGAGCGGACATCTTCAAGCATTTCCTGCCTGCGTTCGTCGTTGACGCGCCGGCGCTGCGGCTGTCCGTCTTCGTTGAGTTGAAGTTCTCCATGGGATGAGGCGACGGCATTGCTGAAGGTGATGTTTTCCGGCTCGACTCCCACGACATGATGATAGTCTACTTGACGCATCTCGCGCCAGTTAGCTTGAATTCGCTCTTGGCTGGCTCTGTTATCTTCATAAGCAGGGTATTCTTGATTGAGAGGGTTGGATTGCTCGCGGATGGCGCTTGCCTGGGTTATAATGGCCTGGGAGTTTGCCTGAGCCTGGTTGTAGCGGGTCATCGCGTCAAGGTGCTGGGAAATCATGCCTTCCTGGGTTTCGTGCTGAAAATATTCCTGCCAGCGTTGAGCGTTAAATTGAGACTGACGGCCTTGAGCCTGCATCTGGCGGCGTTTCCAGTCAACCAGCTCCTGGATGCGCCGGCCGGCGATTGTCTGCTGATCCCTTGCCGTTCTTTCGAGAATGCCCAGGACAGTCCGGCGAATCTCAAGGCGCCGGCTGTAATAAGCGGTCAGACCGGAGATATCCTGGCTGGGCGGGGCGATTCGGTTGGCTTGATCATTATAGTAGCCGATGATCCTGTTGATGTCATCATTGGTCATGCCGAGCCTTTTAAGTTCATCAATGAGTTCCCTGTTGCGGCCTCCGGTATCATTGTCTTGACGGACTGCCTCAGCCAGTTCCTCGAGCTTGGCAAGCCTTTGATCGAAGAATTCCTTAAGGCGTTGTTCATAAGCAATTTTGTGGAACTTCTCCAATTAGAGTGGGTCCCCCTCGGTAAATGGACTGCTCATTCCCGTTCAAATCAGTCGTCGTGGAGCTTTCCACACTTACGGAGAATTTTGAGCCTAAAATATTCCCAGTCATGAAACCCATAAGCATCTTTTTTCAAGGTCTTGACGACGTTGTTGAGCCCTTCGCTTAAGCCATTGGTCTTGCGATGCCTGAAAAAGTTCATAACCCCAAATCGTCTTCGGTCGAGCAGCTTCACATAGTCCCAGAGCTCTGGGATTCGGCTCTCGCGCACCCGGCGCTTCCAGTCTTTGAGCTTCGCTCGCGCCTTCTTGGGGTCGCCCAGACGAAAGACTCCCCGCAAATCTTCCTTGAGGATGTAAGCCATGCTGAGGGTTTCGTTGACAGCCAACAGTTCGCGAAGCCGAACGCTCTGTTTCCCCGAAAGGGTCTCTTTGGGTCGCAACAGCAAATAACGGCTGTTCTTGAGAAATTGCCGCCCTTCTGGTGGAAGCTCGTTTTGCAGGCGGCGCCGGATATTGTCGATCGCCAAGCTCAGGGGC
>JACQWW010000198.1 GCA_016209025.1 Elusimicrobiota bacterium
GATGATCTCGTTTCCATCCGAAGGAAAAGCGAGATAATCTTGATCGCCGTAGATCAAGAAAAGATGGGGCGCTGAAAAACGGCCGGCGGTCCGGCGGGGACTGACGCTTTCGTGATCCAGCCAACCGGTTCTCAGATAAAGCATGGCCAGATATAAATGAACAAAAGGCAGTTTGGGCGCCCCATAATGAAATTTGATGTAGCGTCTAATAACTTCGCTGAAGCTGATAAAAGGCGCTTCAGCCGCGACTGCGTCAACCTTTGCCTTTTCTGAATGGGCGGCGGCGCTCAAAACCGTGACTCCCCCCATGGAAAGGCCGTAAACTCCCAACTTTCGACAGAACTGCGGCTTTGTTTTTTTGAGAAAATCCAGGGCCGACGCCAAATCTTGCATCTCATGAAAACCTAAAGTCGAATACCCGTGTCTCTGACTGTCTCCGCATCCGCGAAAATCGAAATAAAACAGGTTGAAGCCTTCTAATGCCAAAAACCAGGTATTGGGCAGGATATCGCCGCTGTTTGTGCCCCAGCCATGACAGCAGACAATGGTCCGGTCGGACATTGTCCGGCTTTTAGCCGGAATCCACCAGCCTCGAAGCCCGGCTCCGTCAGGGCTTTTCCATTCAAGGCGCTCGCATTCAAGACCGAACATTTCCGGTAGATTGACGTTGGGGAGAATTTCAGGCAGAAGAATCGAATCACTGAGCTTCCATAAAAGCGCAAAAAGAAATGCAAGGACGATAAAGCCGGCGATTGCGCCGCTAATCATGTTAGGGTCTGTCAAGGAATTAACTTGCCATTTGCCAGGGCAGTTTTGGAGCGAGACGAAGCCAAATTTTTTGCGGCGCACTTGCAAAGTGCGTAAGAAAAATTTGGCAAAGTCGTAGCCCAAAAATGCCCTGGCCCTTCGGGGAAGCCCAAATTTGACCGGCTGCTGCGTTGCTCGTCCTTGACGTGCCGCTGCGGGCACGCCGGCGTCCTCGCGCCTTGCATCCAGTCAAATTTGGGCTTCCAAATGGCAAGTTAATTCCTTGACAGACCCTTAAGCCTTTTTAAAGTTCCGGGCAAATTCTGCGATGGCCTGGCGGACAAGGCCGGGGAAGCGCTTGCCAAGCAGGTCTTCGGTAAAAACCAGCTGGCCGTCGCAATAGGGGCCAGACTTTAAGCCTATCGTCGGAATCAAAGATTCGCCGGTGATTTCGCGCGCCAATGCCGCGGGCATATTTTCCAAAACCAGGGCAAAACAGCCGGCTTCTTCCAATGATTTCGCCGCTCTTCTGGCTTCATTTAATTTCAGCATCCGGGAATCCCCTACTGCCGCCTTTTTGCCGAATTGCCTTGCCAACGACTTAAAATCAAGGCAGGCCATAACCGGCACATTGGCCTGAAGAATTTCCTTGACCGACGGCAAAATAATCTCGCCGCCGCGCACCATGACCGCGTCGGCCGAGCCTTCCTTGTGCAGGCGGCCGGCGTTCTTCGCCGCGTCGGAAGGTAAAACCTCATAAGTCAAATAAGGCATCTCAGCCACCACTATGGCTCTTGACTTGGCATGAGACACGGCTTTGACATGATGAAGCATCTCATCCAAAGTCACGGCCAAGGCATTGGAATAACCCAGCTGATCAACCCCGACGGCATCCGCCACCAGCAGGCAATCCGCCAGACGCGTCGAATCCAAAAGCTTGGCCATGGAATAAGAATAGGCGGTGGTCATGAAGATTGTTTTTCGTTTCGCTTTTTTGGCAATAAGCTTTTCGGGAGTTATTTTAATTGTCATGGCTCGCTTTCCTCCAAATTTCAGATATTGTCCTGCCCGTGGCCGGATGGATTTTTCGTGGGCATAGTTCGGCCATCGGCCCCAAAGCATAAAGGCGGCTCTTTAAGGCCGGATGGGGAACGGCGAAAAAGGGACGGCGTATAATGCGGCAGCCGTAAAGCATGATATCAATATCAATTTCCCTGGGACCCCAACGGCGATAATGCCGGCGGCCGATCTCGATCTCGGTTTTTTTGGCCCAGATAAGCAATGGCACCGGCGCAAGATTAGTTTCAATCTCGATGGCTTGATTTAAAAATAATCTTTGAGCAGTCACCCCAAAAGGTTTTGTTTCCATTATTTTTGACCAACGCCTGACTTTGGTTTTTGCCCAATGCCCGATGGCTTGGCGCGCCTTAGCCAGATAACGGCCGCGGTCGCCGATATTGGAGCCCAAGAGAAGATACGCGGCGGTCATTTTAAAATATCTCTTATACGCTGAGCAGCCTCTTGGAGCCGGGCTTGGCCGGCACACAACGCAAAACGAACGTAATTTTTGCCGTCGGGACCAAAACCGCCGCCGGGAACCGTCAGGACGTTGTGCCTGTCGCGCAAATCATCGGCAAAAACCGGCCAGGGCGTTTTGGCCCAAACATAAAACGTGGCCCCGGACTCAAAAACGTCAAACCCGGTATTTCTAAGCTCCGTGACGAAAAATCTCCGCCGTTCGCCGTAAATGCGCTTCAAGCGTTCGAACTCTTTGTCGCGGCCCGGCATCTCCAACAGAAACTGTCCGACGGCTTGAACCATATTGCTCACGCCTGAATCATAGTTGTCTTTGATCTTTGAAAGCGCGGAAATAAGCCGGGCCTGGCCGCAGGCCCATCCCAAACGAAGCCCGGGCAGGCCGAAAGTTTTTGAAAATGAATGAAACTCAACGGCTGTTTTATGAGCCCCGGGAACCTCGAAAATGCTTGGCGCCGGTTTTTTTTGATCAAAGCTCAATTCGGCATAAGCTGCGTCGGACAAAAGCCATGCCCTCTTGGCCGCGGCCCATCGGGCCAAATCTTTAAGCCGGGCCAAATCCGCCACAGCTCCCGTCGGATTATTGGGGTAATTAAAAAATACGGCTTTCCCATTTTTTCTTGCTTTTGAATAGTCAAGCCAATAACCGCCGGATTCTTTCATAGGTAAAAGTTCCATTCGGCCGCCGGCCAAGGCCGCGGCCCGGCTGTAAACCGGATAATGGAGCGAACCGGCCCAAAGAACGTCGCCGGGGTCAATCAAGGCATGGATCGTATGGGCGATTCCTTCTTTGGCCCCGGAAAGAATCATGATTTCGCTTTCCGGGTCAATTTTGACGTTGTAACGATATTTCATCCACCGGCTGATGGCCCGGCGCAAAGCCGGCAGTCCACGGCCCATGGGATAGCGGGTGTCAATTTTTTTGCCGGCAAAATGCAAGGCTTCTTTCAAAAACTCCAAATTAACGCTTTCGTCAGGGTCCCCGACGCTCAAATCAATAGTTTTGAAGCCGGAGGCACAAGCTTGCGGCTTTCTGACTTTGACGAAAAGGTATTCCCCTAAATGCTGAACTCTCCGGCTGACCGGCAATGGGGTCAGGTCTTCATTTGTCACTTGTCAGTACCGGCTGGAGGGCGGCCTAAAGCTTGTCGAGACAAGTGACAAATGAAGACCTGACCCCATTGCCTTCGGCTGACTGCTTTACTTTTTAAGGACATCAGTAAAACTGAAAAGTCCCGGGCCGCGGCCTTTCACCCAGCGCGCCGCATAAAGAGCGCCGGCGGCAAAGGCGTCGCGCGAATAAACACGATGGCTCAACTCAACGACTTCATGAGAATTGGCCAAATAAACCGTATGCTCTCCAGGCACCTCCCCCAATCTCAATGAATGCACCAAGGGCTTTTCGCCGACAGCTTTCATGAGAAGATCGGCCAAATGAATGGCGGTGCCACTGGGCGCGTCTTTTTTTCCTTTGCGGTGGATTTCAAGCATGCCGCAATCAAAATCATCGCCAAGACCGGACGCGGCTGTGGCAATGGCTTGGCGGATAAGGGCAATGCCCAAAGAAAAATTAGCGTCATAGACAATAGGCATTTTCTTCGCGATCAAAGCCAATTGCCGGCGCTGATTATCCGAAAGTCCGGTAACGCCGACCACCGCTGCTTTGCCTATGCCGCAGATTTCTCCAAGATGCTTCAAGGCGGCTTCCGGGCTCGTAAATTCAACCAGCACATCGGCCTGCTCCATTAATTCAGCGGCCTTAAGGCCGATGATCAGGGCCTGGCCGGATTTCTGATCAAGGGGTTCGCGCACCAAGCCTGAGGCTTGGCACGCTTGAAGCGCCTGAGGCGCGTGGCGCACCAAGCCTCCGGTTAAAATAAAATCCCGGCTGGATTCCGCCAAAGCCGCCACCCGGCAACCCATGCGGCCGTAGATGCCGCCGACGACTATTCTGATTTTTTTCATTATCGCGCCTTCCTTGCGGTCCCTGACGGCAAAAGCCCCAGTTCAGTTAGAACCTGTTCCAGTTTCGGCGCATTGGCCGGATCAAGATCGCTCAAAGGCCGGCGCAGTTCGCCGCTGGAAATTATGCCCAATCTTCTTAAGACCCATTTTACAGGAACCGGATTGGCTTCAATGAATAAGGCTTTAAACAACCTGAAAAGCTTCTGATGAATCTTGCGGGCATCGTTGCACTTGCCCCGGCTCCAGGCGGACAGCATCCCGGACATCTCTTTGGGAACAATGTTCGAGGCCACGGAAATCACGCCATGGGACCCGACTGCCAGCATGGGAAGAGTCAACGAATCATCGCCGCAAAAAACGGAAAAACCCGGCAGCGCTTCGCGGCAAATAGCGCCGGCCTGATCCAAAATTCCCGAAGCCTCCTTGACGGCCTTGATATTGGGAAATTCCTCGGCCAATCGAAGAACCGTGGCCGGCTCAATATTGACGCCGGTTCTTGAGGGAACGTTATAAATGCAAATGGGCGTCTTGATACTCGAGGCGAGATCGGCATAATGCCGGTAAAGGCCGCGCTGGGACGGACGATTGTAATAAGGAGTGACGACCAGCAAGGCATCGGCTTTAAAAGCCGTAATTTTTTCAGCCAAGGCGATTGTTTTGGCCGTTGAATTTGTTCCGCAGCCGGCCATAACGGGAATTTTATTATGGGCCAAATCCACTGTTTTGCGGACAACCGCCAAGTGCTCCTCTTCGGTTAAAGTCGGCGCCTCGCCGGTCGTGCCGCAAGGAACAAGGCCATTGATGCCTGAATCAATCTGCCGGCGGACATGTTTTTCAAAAGACTCCCAATCAATTTCGCCGTCTTTGAACGGAGTCACCAGCGCCGTAAAACATCCTTTCAGCATGACACCTCCTGAACAAAGCCTTCCAGTTCCATGGCGATACCGTTAAAACGCACTTTTAAGATTCCGCCTTTCGTGGCTGCGCGAACTTCGCTATTGTGGATTTTACCCAATGCTTTGGCAGTCGAAACCGAAGCCAGAACCCCGCTGCCACAGGACTTTGTTTCTCTTTCCACTCCGCGTTCATAAGTTCTTATTTTTATACCCCCAGAGCCGACCTGGACAAAATCCACATTGGTTCCCTTGGGCGCGAACGCCTTATGATAGCGGACTATTCTGCCGAGCTTGACGATGTCCAGCTTCTCGACATTATCATCAAAACAAACAGCATGCGGGCAGCCGGACCGGACCTTATAAAAAACGAAAGAGCGAAAGAGCGAAGGAGCGAAGGAGCGCCCGATGCGGAGTTTGAGGCAAACCTTGCCCAGGATTCGAGGTTTTTGAACTCCCAATAAAGCGGCTTTGTTGTTTTCCACTTTGACTTCAATGGGGCCGTGATCGGTCGTCACGGTGACCAGCCCCCGGCGCCGGCCTTGAACTTTTCTGATTTCGTAGAAACCGGCGGTCCGGGTTCCGTTGCCGCAAAAAGCCTTTGAGCCGTCCGGATTGAAAAAAACCAGGCGGGGGAAGCCTATTTTGCCGCGAATGACAAGCAGGCCATCGGTTTTCAATTTAGCGGATACGATTCTTGCAAATTTCACCCCCACCGCTCCGTCGCCAAAGCTATGGAGCGTCGGCGACCTGCCATCCCCCATCGAGGGGGAGGGGGTTTTCCCCTTACGTAAATCAATCAGCGCAAAGGTGTTGCCGTTGGCGGAAAATTTCCTGATTTTCACCGGCTAAGTTTTTCAAGCAATTGCCGGGCTTCGCCGTCGGATTCGTCGTCTTTTAAGGGTGTTTTCGGCCGCCGGAAAATCATCACCGGCTCGCCGGAAAGGCGCTGGGCCGCGCCGCGCGCCAAAATCAGCCATGGGTCCTGCCCGGATTGGGAAAAATCCGCTGGAAAAACCCCGGCCCCAGGAATCGGCCCGGCCTTTTTAAAAAGTTCCTGCGCTGAAGCTCTCTTACCCATCCGCCAGAGGCACCAACCCTGCCAGAAAAAAACCCTGGGGCTTTTGTTTTGAATATGCTCAAAGGCCTTAGCGGCCGCAACCCATTGGCCGCGGGCCGCGTGAATCCTGCCTTGAAGAGCCCAGTCAAAATCCGCCCATTCCTGAAGATGCTCCAGGGCTTTCTGAGCATCTTCATAAAGCATCAGCTTGAAATTGGCCAAAGCCAGCTCGCGCCAAGCCAGATTCTTTTCCTTGCCCCGGGCGCGCTTGGCCGCTTGATGAGCCTGCTCTTTGGCATGGCGGAAAAGACCGATCTGCCGGTAAAGATAAGCCAGGGCCAGACGGATTTTGACGTTCTTGGAAAAACGGCGGCGGCCTTTTTCTAAAACAGTCAAGGCATCGTTCCATTGACGGTTTTCCAGAGCGATCTTAGCCTTCCTGGCTATTTCGCGGTATTGGCTGTTGCGCTCGACGCTGAACCACGGGGCGCCCCAAACCGGCAGAGAGGCAGAGAGGCAGAGAGGCAGAGACAAGCAAAGGGACAAAGAGGCGGAGCGCAAGAACGCAAAAAATACGCAAAAATCTAAGCGCGTGAACGTTTTTTGTCTCTTCATCCCCAGGCTCTTGCTCTCATGCGCTCTGCCGCTCATACCCTCTGCCACTCCGCCGATTCTCATTTCAAGGCGGTTTTTTCCGACGCAAAAAATTCCGGCCCCAGCGCTTTGATGGTTTTGGAAATAAAGGCCAGACGCATATCAACCGAATTGCTTCTCGCTTCATGCAATCCAAGCTCGACCGCCTCGCGCCAGCGCCAGAGTTCAAAAATTTCCATATCAGCCGGACAAAACCGCAGGGTATAATCACCTTTGCTGTATGTTGTCTCCTCTAGTTTATTGCCCATGATTTCAATCGAGCGGTAAAGAGCCTTGAGCGCCGAAGGGCTTCTGGTCATCGGTTTATCGTAAGACCTGGCGGAAACGTCAACCACCAAAACATTCAGGGCATCCAGCAATTTAACGGCCTCGGTGGGAATGTTGTAAAGAAGGCCGCCGTCCACCAAAAAATGCTGGCGGATGGATATGGGGCTGAAAAGCCCCGGAATAGTTGCCGCTCCCATAATGGCCGGGGCAAGTTCTCCGTCCCTTAAAACAACGAGTTCGCCTGTGGCCAAGTCGGTGGCGCAGACAACTAAAGGAATTTTAGTTTGCTCGAATGTCTGCGCTTTAAGGGCGCGCCTGAGCCATGCCACATATTGTTCGGCTGAAGCCGTGCCGTCGCTTAAAGCCAGCTTTAAAAATTTGCTTTTGCCGAAACGAAAAAGCCGGCTAAATCCCAGCTCTTCGGCCATGGCCTCGACTTTTTCCATGCCGGCCGCGGCGTAAACCCCGCCCACTAAAGCGCCCATGCTCGTGGCGGCAAGAGCTTCAATGGGAAATCCGGTTTCTTCCAAATGCCGCAAAACGCCGACATGGGCCAGCCCCCTGGCCCCGCCGCCGGAAAGCACTAAACCGGTTTTGCCCCTTTGGCCGGACGGCAGATTTTTCCAAACATCCCATAAAAGATCAGCGGCTATCTCGCGGTTTGAAGGCGTTTCAAGCAATTCGTCGGCATCATAGGCAGGGGAATAGATGGGCTCAGCCCACGCTAGATTAGAATGTAGAATGTAGAATGTAGAATGTAGGAAAATTAGAAAAAAGCAAATCTTGCTCTTTGCCCTATATTCCATATTCTATATTCCATATTCCAGCGTCATTCAAGGTCTTTGCCGGTTATGTATTCGAATTCATAGCCGGCCTTCAGGGCGCCGGTCAAGGCGTCAATGAACTGGCGGCGCGCCGCAAAGTAACGCTTGAATAAATCAATCCGTGTTTCAAAGTTCCGCCCCGAAGAAACGGCTTTCGGATACAGCTCGCGCCAAAGAGCCTGGTGGTCTTTACGTCTGGTGAGCGCCTCAAAGCTTGTTTTGAGGTCAAAAAAAGCCCGGCGCACTTCCAGGCCGATCTGATCGTCAATTTCCACACGCTTGACTTGGCCCATCCTCTGTTGAGCCTTGCGTTCCCGGATGGTGGCCCAATTGTCCCAGGATAAAGGCAAATGAACCCTGACCATGCCCGACCAATTGACCGTGCGCAGAGGAAATTCGCGTCCTAGAAACTCGTACATGCCCGCCAAACTGACCACCGGACTGCGGGAAGCCAGGGCAATGGCCACCTCGGTAGCGTTCATTTCGCTTTCCAGGGCTTCGGCTTTGTATTCGGGACGGAACTCCCGCACCCAGGAAAGCGCTTCTTCAAGCCGGGGCAGCTTTTTCGGCAGGGTCAATTCCTCCAGAGAACCGACAACGGCGATCTCGCTCATCGGATCCATGCCGATCGCGCCAAGGAGGGCAAAAACCGTTTCATCGCGGTTGCGGTGGCTTCGTTCTTGCCGGAGATTTCCGAGTGCGATTCTTTCATCCTCCCACAAAAGCCGGCTCAAAGGCTCGTCGGAAGACCGGGGCTTGAATGCCTCAAGCTCCTTGAGGTTTTGAACAACCAAATCATCGCCTGCTTTGACTGAAAGGCAATCAAGAAAAGCCAGGCGCACGTCCCTGGTCACGCGCAGTTTTGTCTTGTCCCGGGTATTTTTCGCCTTTTCAAGGGAAGCCTTGGCCAAAACAACGGCGTTTCTCGATCTGCCGCCGGTATAGAGGTCCTGCTCGATAGTGCCGCGTCCCATATAAACATGATTGTCATCGGTCGGAGACAATAAAATTCCCCCGAAACCTTCGGACAGGACAAAGCTCCGCCGGGATTTGAAATTGGCCGCGGTCGCGTCAAAACCAAGCTGGGGCAGCGCGACGGAGCGACGAAAAAAAATAAAAAGAGTTTTGCCGCTCGCTCTCTCGCTCTTGCGCTCATTCGCTCACTCGCCTTTTCATTGTGTCATCCGGTAGGTTCCGAAAACGTCCTGGAAAGCCCTAGTGATTTCCCCCACCGAGGCATAGGCCGATACCGCCTCCAAGACAAAGGGGATGACGTTCGTTTTATCGTCGGATGCGGCCTGGCGCAGGCGCTCCAGCGCTTCGGCGGCTTTCGCTTGATCTCTTTCTTTTTTGACCCGGGTCAGGGACGCTTTTTGCGAGCGCTCGACGTTGGAGGAAATTTTTAGAATCTTGGGCCTTTTGACATCAACGGCATAAGCGTTAACGCCGGCCACCCGGCGCTTGCCCTCGGCCATTTCCACTTCATAGCGATAGGCGCTTTCCGCGATGCGGCGGTGAAAATAACCGCGGTTTAAGGCCGGGACAATGCCGCCCATGCTTTCGATCTCCCTGATGATTTTCATGGCCTCATCTTCCATCTGGTCGGTCAAGCGCTCGAGATAGTAAGAGCCGCCGAAAGGGTCCACTGTATCGGCCAAGCCGGATTCATGAGCGATGATCTGCTGGGTGCGCAGGGCGGTGCGGACCGCCTCTTCAGTGGGCAGGCACAAGGCCTCATCATAGGAATTGGTATGAAGGCTCTGGGTGCCGCCTAAAACTGCGGCCATGGCCTGATAAGTGGTGCGCACAATGTTGTTTAAAGGCTGTTGGGCCGTCAAGGAAACGCCGGCGGTCTGGCAATGCATGGGCAAAAGCCAGGAAGTCTCGCGCTTGGCGCCTGCCTCGTCTTTCATAAATTTGGCCCAAAGGCGCCGGCCGGCCCTTAGCTTGGCGATTTCCTCGAAAAAATAATTATGGATGTCGAAGAAAAAAGAAAGATGCCTGGCCACGCGGTCGGGATCATAGCCGCGGCCGGCCATGCGCCTGACATATTCGCGTCCGTTGGCCAGGGTGAAAGCCAATTCCTCGACCGCCGAAGCGCCGGCCTCGCGGATGTGGTAGCCGGAAATGGAGACGGGAAAATATCTCGGGACATTGTCCGCGGCAAAGGCGATCAAATCGCAAACCAGCCGGATCGAAGGCTCGGGCGGATACAGATATTCGTTCTGGGCGATAAACTCCTTTAAAATATCGGTCTGGCATGTTCCCCTGATCCGGTTCCAGGGGGCGCCCTGCTTTTCGGCAATCTTTAAATACATGGAAAAAAGCGTCACGGCCGGCAGATTGATGGTCATGGAGGTGGAAACGTTTTTAAGCTCAATGCCGTCAAAAAGGATTTCAAAATCGCGCAGGGTGTCAATGGCCACGCCTTCCTTGCCCACTTCGCCCTCGGCCTGGCGGTCGTCGGAATCAATCCCCATCAAAGTCGGCAGATCAAAGGCCACGGAAAGGCCTGTTTCGCCGTGATGAAGCAGATACTTAAGGCGCCGGTTGGTCTGGCCCGCTGTGCCATGGCCGCAAAACTGCCTCATGGTCCAAAGCTTGCTGCGATACCCACCCACTGAGATGCCCCGGGTAAAAGGAAAATGCCCTGGATCGCCGATTTGCGATTCATAACGTCCGGCGCCTTCGCCATTGTCCGGCGGGCCGTAGACAGAATCAACAGGCAGGCCGGATAAAGTTTGCGGTATCGAACGGCATTCCATCATGATTTCCCATTATGTCATTTCTGAAAGAATTGAAAAAATTCAAAATTTTTTTAATCATAAACTACACTTTGCTATTTTATATATATCCGGCAAACTTGACTAAGACCCGTAGGTTCCATCAGGGATAAAGACCAGGCAAGGCATGGCTCCGCCAGCGATCGGAAAAATCTAATCAAAAAATTAAAAAATCTTTAAAGAAAATAATCCCCGCCGGAGCTTTGGCTATTTGCCTCAACGCTTCGGGAATCGGGCATC
>JACQWW010000025.1 GCA_016209025.1 Elusimicrobiota bacterium
ACTTTTTACATGTTTCATTCTTCAAGAAAAGAGAAGAGAAGGGCAAGGGGTCAAGCCTCCCTTTTCCCTTTAATCGTTTCCTGTTGAGTGGTTTCGATAATTGCTCTATTGACCCGGTGACGGGGGGACACTATTTCAATCTGAGTCATCTGTTCCAGCCAGCCCAAACGATGAAAACATGCCACTCGTTTCTTGTTGCGGTTCTACCCGTCGGATGCGCTTGCGAGCCTTTTTCAATTCGGTTTTGACATAGTAGGTTGTGCAACCAGTTAAAAAAAATATGCCTATGGTTAGAGCGATATATTTCAATTTCCTTCCCTGCCTTGCCATGAGTATTTCTCTCTTAATCAAGTCTTTTTTGACTTGATTAAGAGAGAAGTATTGCATTTTATAGCAATAGGGTTAAAAACTATTGGCGAACAATTTGCCAAAAGCCTCTTTGAGGCGTTCGTGCACCAGCCGCATGCTCTCCTTGTCCCAGGTGTCCGCTTTTTCCCGTAAAAACGACGTTTTATCCACCCGGTTATCGAATCTGGCGCAGGGCAGGTGGAATTTTTTGCCGTGAGCCTCAATCGTCAGGGTTCCGGGCCGCTCAGCATTGGCTTCGAGCCAGGCTATGTCATCGGTTCCGTAATCGTTGAGCATTACCTCCAGCGGCACTCCGTGGTGCAATATTGAGCCCGGCTTGTTCGGGTCGGCTCTTTGCGTGTTTTTGCGCCGCGATTCTTCAGGCGTGACCCACACATACAACACGCAGGCTTTTTTCAAAATCGCCTCAGAGAGCTGGCCGATTGAATAGCGGTAACCCAGCGGCTCGGGCAGGGGCATGGCCGCTCCGTCCGGGCCGCCCCGGGCGAATTCAATGACCACGGTTTTGCCGAAGAGGCTGGCCGGTCTCTGACCGTCCCTCGGGCTCTGCCTCTTTTCGAGGGGCGGTCTGTTTTTTTCTTGTTTGGCCGCGAGCTCGCGGCATTCATGGTCAAGGGCAGCGGTCAATTTTTTTAGGAGAGCGGGGCCGAGCGCTGTCAGCCTTTGACCTGCCCCGGAAATCGCCGAGGCCTCGTCAATTCTGGCTAAAAAATACTGTGATTGTCCGCGACGGGGCACGTCATTCCCGCGAAAGCGGGAATCCAGGGCCTGTCCTGGGCTTGATCGGGAGTCTAGATGCCCGCCTACGCGGGTATGACGAACCTGAGCAGGTATAACCAAGCCATCGTAATCCTCATTGATCAAAGCGATAAGCGTGCCCCAATCGTGGGCATCATTAAAAGGCTTGTCTGGTGCTTTGAAAAATATCCGACCGCCTCCGGCCTTGACCAATTCCTCGTCAATTCTTCGCATCAGGTGGACGTAAGGATAGTCGTCAAGCTGGACGGTCGGGCCAAGATGAAAGTCTTTTTCACAGACATCAGGCGCCAGGCGGGACAGATAGCGGCGAACCTCGGATTTGCCCGAAGCCGGCAGGGCCAGCAATAAAATGGTCTCTAAAATATTTTGGCTCATGACACCTCCAACGATCCCTTGTCCAAAACCGAGCCGGCGCGCTTGTCCGCCCGGTTTAAAAGAAGGGCGAAAACAAAACCCGCGGCCCCCAGGCAGGCGAACATGACCATGCTGGCCTTGTAATCGTGCGTCATGTCGCGGAGCTTGCCGTTTAGCCAGGGGAAAAGAGCCAGGCCGATGTTTTGCAGCATGGTCATCAGGCCGAAGGCCGTGCCCAGGCGGCTTTTTTCCGCCACCAGGGCCACGGCCGGCCACATGGCCGCGGGCACCAGGACGAAAGAAGCGCCAAGAAGAAGCATGGGGAAACGCGGCGCAATGTTGGTAAATCCCAGGAGCAGATAACAAGGGATCATCAGGAGAGCCCCGGCCATCATCAGGCGGCTGCGCCGTCCATAGCGGTCCACCATTGCCCCGGCAAAAGGGGCCAAAAGCATGGAAGCGAAGATAATGATGGAAGAGGTTCCCGGGGCCGTGGAAAACATGTGAAGAAAATCCGAGAACACGGCGCTTAAAAAACCGCCGCCCGCGTCGGTGGTAAGAGGCAGGCCCCATTTTTCATGAAAAAAGTCGGTGGAAAGGGCGGTGAAGGGAAAAATCGCCGAGTAAAAGGAAAAACACAGGCAGGTGACGCACCAATACGAGGCGCTGAATTTTTTAATATCCGCGAACACGATTTTATCGCCGGAGCCTTCTTCCTTGAGCCCCAAGACTTTTTCCGCGTGTTTATCCAGCCAGCAGTAAATAATATTGGCCAGCAGGCTCAAGACGCAAAAACCGGCCGCGGCCCAGAGCGCCCCTTGCCAGCCGAAGCGGCCGGCAATCAGAGATTCGGTATTGAAGCTGAAAAGGGTCCCCAGCCGGCAGATGGTAATGGTGACTCCCATGGCCGTGCCTAACTGCCGGTCGCGAAACCATCGGGCGCAAATGGAGTTTTGCGCCACGGTCAGGGATTCGGAGCCTACGCCGAATATAAAGCGGCCGAGGCAGGCGGTGGGAACGTTCGTCGCCAAGGCGACGAGGCAGGCGCCCAGAGCGATAAGGACGGAAAAAATCAGGCTTGACCAGCGCGTTCCCATGCGGTCAATGAGCATTCCGCCAAAAGCCACGGAGACGATTCCGGCGATACTGTAGATGGTGTATAGCCAGCCGATGGCTTCGCGGCTGGTCTGCCATTCTTGAATCAATATGGGCGCCAGCGCGCCGATGCTGTCATAGGCAAAATAAGTGCCGTAGGTCAACAGGCCGGTGAGCAGGAGAATGACACCGCGGAAAAACCGCGCCGACGGATGAAAAAAGCCTTGGTTTAAGGTTGCGCCATTGGCCGGCATTGGTGTTGTTTAAGGATAGCCGGCTTGTTTTCTGGTGGCAGGCCCCAAATCCACTTCGTGAGTGCAGACGAGCTCGGCCACGCGCTTTTTCTCGGCGACTGACAAGAAGGCCACGGCAATCAGGATAAACGCCAGAGAAAGCCAGTCCTGACTGCTGGGAAATTTCATGCCGAAAGCGAAATAAAGAATCAAAGTCGCGGTTGTTCCGGCAACTAACGAGGTCAGGCGGTTGACTAGGTTGGCGAAAGTGGCGGTCCGGCCCTTAAACATGAAGATGAAGACCGAGAAAAAAGCCACTATGCCGTAGGCAAGGCCGGAAACGACAGCCCAGCCCCAAAGGGGCCGCGGTGCGACAATGGCCGATTTGAATGATTGGGCCCGCCATCCGCCGCCCAAACCAAGCGGTTCCGCCAAAAAAAAGACGGCCAGAGCCACGCTCACGAGCGTGATGCTGGCCGCGATCTGTTCCACCGCGAAAAAAGCCTTATTGTCCAAGGGCATGCCTTTGGGCCGGGTGTTTTTGTAGTAGTTCATGATGTAAATGCGGATGGCATAGGCCGTGATATAACTGCCGAGAATCATCACCGCGGCCTTGGATTTTAAAAAGTCAAAACCCCCGCTTTGGACCCAAAAAATCTGCACGCTGGCCGCGATAACCGCAAAAACAACGGCCAGATTTTCTTCGCGGTAAACTTTTTTATGCAGGATGCCTTGTTCGATTTGAATGGCGTCCACCGCCCGGCCGATGACAATGACGCAGGCGCGCATGATGACCATGGCCACCATGACCGAAAAAGGCAGGGTGTACATCAAGGTTGTCGTGGGAATGACCACCGCGGTGCAGATGCCGGAGGGAATGATATAGAGGAATTCCGAAGGGAATTCAAAATTTCCCCAGCGCGCCATCCGGGCTGATTTCAAATGATACCAGCCCAGGGCCAGGAC
>JACQWW010000207.1 GCA_016209025.1 Elusimicrobiota bacterium
ATTTTATGCGCATCCGCTTCAATATCCCTGCCGGAAACATCTTCGTAAGTAAAGTCAGAACCCACGAAGCTTGAGCCGGCATCGTGCGCCGCGATACGCTGGGTCATGTTAAGGGCCGGAATAAACATCCACCGGTCATCATCCTGGGCCGGGTATTTATAGACAAGAAACGACATGCCCCGCACATCTCCAGGGGCATGAAAATACATAAAGTATCTTTGATCCGTTTTTTTGGGCATATTGACGCGGAGCATGCTTAAATCCCTAAGGCGCTCTTTGGCGTCCGCCGTCATCAAAATCATCTTGACCCTGGCGGAGAATGTCTGGCCTTGGTAAAAAAAAGCCTGATGCATCTTCTTTATAATCTCTTCGGCGGACGGACTCTGGGCCTGTGATCCGGCAGGGATTAAAGCGGCAGCCACGGCTGCCCATGCGATCTCTCGGCAAATTATGTTTAACCTCATGTCAAATACCTCCTTGTTCAAACAACCAGCCCCTAAGCATCACCACCAGAGCCGGCAAAAAAAGAATCGTCATTAAAGCGCTCAATGTCATCATGCTTACGATAAAAGCGCCGACCGTGATATAGGGGGTCAAGGGTGCGAGCATCATAACGGAAAAGGCTGACACGAATAAAAGAGCGTTCCTTAAAATCCCCTTGCCGGGTCTCGCCGCAGTCCACAGGAGGGCTTCTATGAGCTTTTCTTTACCCGGCGAGAGGCGGTCTTGACCATGAACTTGCGCCAAATACTGCCTGAACCGACTGATAAAATGAATGGCAAAATCCACGGCCATGCCCAAAGCAAGGCAGGAGAGAACCGAAATCGGCATATCAAAGTCTTTGCCGGCAAACCCGATAAAGCCGTAAATCAAAAGCACCGTGAAAAGAAGGGGGGCATATCCGACAACAGCCCATTTTACGGAACGAAAATTAAAGGCAAGGATGACAAAGACAATGATAAGGGAAGCGATGAACCCGTAGATCATATCCCACAACACCTCGTCGTTCCAAACCAAATTAAAATAGGCGATTCCGGCCGGCTTAAGCTCAAGGGCAGAAGGGTTGGTTTTCTTGTAGTCGTCAAGCGCCTTGATTACAGCTCTCATGGCCTGGGCATCCCAGGTTTTAAGCTGAACCCAGATATTGGCGCGCCTATATGGGTAGTCAACGACATTGTCCAAGTCGGAAGGCTTGGCTGAAAGCCCGAAAAGAAAGAGATACTGGCCGATTGTCTCTTGGGAATCCGGCACCCTGTCATAGGCGGGATTGTCGTTATGGAGGACGCGGTTGATTCTCTTTACATAGTCCGCCACGGAAGTGGTTTTCCCGACCACGGGAAGTTTTTCTAAATGCCTTTGAAGGTTTTCGATGAAACGAAGCGCATTCGGGGTTTTTATGTAATCATCCTCTTGGGAAACGGCCACGACATAGGCAAGGGAGGTGCCGCCGAGAGCGTCGTTTAAAGCTTTGTCGGCAACCCGCACCTCGGAACCCGCCTTAAACCATCTCACCATGTTGTTGTTAACCGTGATGCGAGTCATCCCGGCGGCCGAAAAGACAAAGAGAGCAAGAACAGCCAAAGAGACAATTGCCGGCTTGCGGCTGCCGAGGGCCGCCAGACTTCCAAGAAACCGCGAAGTCCTGCCGGCCGCAATATCTTCCCCCTCTGAGGCCCTTTGAATGTTTTGCTCCCGGACAAAAGTAAACATGGCCGGAATGAAACTGAAACTCAATATTCTTAAGGCCATAGTCCCGAACGCGACCAGCCCGCCGAAAACCCTAACCGGGATGATGTTCATAAAAAGAAGCACCGAGAAAGCCGCGGCCGTGGCCAGAGCCGTATAGCGCACCGGGCGGCTGAGCGCCCGCATAGTTTCAATGATAGCCGCTTTTTTGTCTTTTTTCTCCCGGAAACGGAAATAGAACTCATTAAAGATATGGATTGAATCAGTGGCAATAGCCATCAAAAACACCGGGGCCATCGAGCTCATAATATGGATGGGAAACCCTAGAGCGATCAAAAGGCCCATGCTCCAAATAATGGCGATTATGGCATCCATCATAAGGGCAATGGAAAGAAAAAGGTCTCCGAACATGAAATAACGGACAGCAAACATCACCAGTCCGGCGATCGGAGCGAAGATAGCCATTAGTTTGAACATCTCCGAACCGAAGGTGTCGCGGGCTACCGGGTCTCCGGCAATATAATAACGCTCGCCCGTCTTTTGTTCTTGGACGATCTTTTTGATCTCATCCGCCACCGCCTTGCCGTTGGCCCCTTTCTCCAGGGGAATATAGATGGCGGCGGTTTTTTCATCCTGGGAAATGATGCGTCCGATGAACATGGGATTTTTAAAAAGAGCTTTCCTGAGAGCCGCTAGTTCGCCGTCGGTCTTGGGAACCTCCGGCATGAGAGGACCGGCCTTCAAGACGCCATTCTCGATGGTTACGTTGTCTATGGTGGAAAAACCGGAGACGTCCCGCGCCGCCACCCCTTTGATTTTTACGATCTCACCGGTGAGCTTATGGATATTTTCAAGCGTCTCGATATTTAAGACGCCCTGGTCGGCGGCGACCCCCACCGCGATCATGTCTTCATAAAGGCCGAAGTCCCTTTCCACCTCATCGTTCCAGACCCGGACATCAGAGGTTTTGGGGAGCATATTTTTAGGATTGGTATCCGTCCGGACTTTGGGCAATTGGGTCAAAAATCCCAAGGTAATGAGAACCGTCAGGAACACGACCCAACGGGGATGCTCGACGGAAAGCTCGACCAAGGAAAAGCTCCGCAATCTATTCACGACGTTTTCCCCGAATGCGGGCCGCCATGTCCCCCTGCTCCTGTAAACGCTCGATAAGCGCCTCCCTGAGCAGATCGTACGCCTTGAGCATTTTGGGATAGGCCAAACGGTAATAGATACGCTGGCCGTCGCGCCGGGCCGTTAAAATTCCCCTGTCGCGCAGAACAGTCAACTGCTGGGAAACATTGGCCTTGGCGATCTTCATTTCTTTAGTCAGCTCGCCGGCGGTTTTCTCACCCTGTCTGAGCAGATTGATGATCTCAAGACGCTTGGCATTGGAAAAGACAGAGCAGACCTGGGCATGTATTTCGTAAATGAGCTTATCGGCTTTATTTCTTTCCATTGGATTACCGTTATATTATTGCGATATTTCGCAACTATATTATAACAGTAAAGCGCTCATTTTGTCAATGGGTGATTTTTAATGCCCTTTGCCGAGCAGGGCGATGGTGGCGATGCCGCAAATCAATAAAAGAGTTTGGGGAATGTTTTGCCTCAAGCGGTTGTCGCCGTGCAGGGTCGGCAGAAGGTCGGCCAAAGATACGTAGATAAAACTTGAGTTATGGATGGAATTGCCGGCCAGAATCAGCCAGCCGGTTGCCCCATGCATTTCACAAGGCCCTTCGATGTTATGGCAATGGTGCCAAATCATCAGTTTTTCCAACAAGAAAAATAAAACAATTCCCGCCAGCACTGCTGAAAGCGCCTGGCGGGTTGGGATTTCTTCTAAAGCGTGCGGAATTAACCCTAAAAAAGCCGCCCCTAAAAGATTTCCGGCCGCATAGCTGACGACCCAGGCGATAACGGCTTTGCCGATCTTGCCGGGAAAAAGAAAAAAGGCGCCGGTCAACAAAAAAGTCCCCAGGCAGCCCAACAGGCTAAACGCGATAATATACGTCAAAGTCAAGCTTTCGGGCCGGCGGTGATCACTTCCGCAGGGCATCCTTCTTTAAATTTTTTAAAATTTTCCGCAAATAAGGAAGCCAACTGCCGGTATTTCTGCAAATATTCGTTCTTGTCCGGCCAAAAACTTGCCGGGTCAAGCACTTCCTTAGGCACACCGTTGCATTCGACAGGAACCTCAAATCCGAAAACCGGGTCAGCAGCGTATTTTACGCCTTTTAATTTACCGCTTAAAGCGCTGTCCAAAAGTTGCCTTGTATAACGAATACTGATACGCTTGCCCGTCCGGTAAGAACCGCCGGTCCAGCCGGTATTGACCAGCCAGCAGGCAACATGGTGTTTAATGATCTTTTGCTTTAAAAGCCCGGCATAAAAGGCCGGCTGATGAACCATAAAGGGGGCTCCGAAACAGGCGCTGAAGGTTATTTCCGGCTCTTTGCTCATGTCAATTTCCGTGGCGCTGATTTTGGCGGTGTAGCCGGAAATAAAATGATAAATGGCTTGCTCCGGCGTCAGCCGGGCGATGGGCGGCATGACCCCTGAGGCGTCACAGGTCAAAAAAATGATATTTGAGGGATGGCCGCCTCTTTTTTCCGGCACTGAATTCTCAATAAAAGAAAGCGGGTAGGAAGCCCTGGTATTTTCCGTAAGGGCGTCGTCGTCTAAATCAAGCAGACGGGTCACCGGATCAAAAACGACGTTCTCCAGGATTACGCCGAAACGCCTGATGGCCCCGAAAATCTGCGGCTCAGCCTCGGCGGAAAGTTTGATGACCTTGGCGTAACAGCCGTTTTCAAAATTGAAAATCCCGTCTTCGCTCCAGCCATGCTCATCGTCGCCGATCAAGCGCCGCTTGGGGTCGGCGGACAGGGTTGTTTTGCCGGTTCCGGAAAGCCCGAAAAACAAAGCCGTGTCCCCGCCCTGGCCGATGTTGGCCGAGCAATGCATGGGCATGACGCCTTCCAAGGGCAAAAGATAATTCATGACCGTAAAAGCGGATTTTTTGATCTCCCCCCCGTAAGCCGTGCCGCAAATTATGCCCAATTTTTGATCGAAATTAAGAATAATGCCGGTCTCGGTATTGGTGCCGTCAATCTCAGGCCTGGCTTTAAAAGATGGCGCGCAGATGATGGTAAATTGCGGCACATGCCGGCGCAGGGCGTCGTGGGACGATGGCTCGAGAAACATATTCTTGGCAAAAAAACTGTGCCAGGCATATTCCGTAATAATGCGCACTGGCAGGCCGTATTGCTCGTCGGCTCCCACGCAACAGTCCTGAACAAAAACATCCCTGCCCTGAAAAAATCCTTGAAGCCGGGAAAGCAGAACGCTGAATTTATCCGGACCAAAAGGCCGATTATACTGCCCCCACCAGACATGATCCTCGCTGGACGCCTCGCGCACCACGAATTTATCATTGGCGCTGCGGCCCGTATGTTTGCCGGTGGCGACCAGTAAAGCGCCCAGGTGGGACATTCTGGCTTCGTTTCGGAAAATCGCCTCCTCGTAAAGCGCCGGCGCGGCTAAATTCCAATAAGCCATGTTGACGTTGGCCAAGCCGTGATTAGCAAGGCCGTATTCACTTTTGACGGCCTTAGATTGAGCCTCAGCCGGAGTTTTAATGCCGAGATAATTATTCATTCACGTAATTACCCATGTCCGTCATGCCCGCGCAGGCGGGCATCCAGCGCATATATTCTGGATTCCCGCTTTCGCGGGAATGACAAAAAAAAGGACATGAACAGTTACCATTCAACGCCAATCCCTAACATATTTCCGGTCGCCGATATAAATTTCCTTCGGTGAATTCGGATCGAGCGCCCATTTGATGCGGCTGACTCCTTCGGTGATGTCTTTAATGGTCCCGCAAAAACTAAGACGCAGATGACCCTCGGCCCCGAATTCCTTGCCCGGCACCGTCACCACGAGCGCTTTGTCCAGCAAAAACTTGGCCAGCTTCTGCGAATCCTTGTCATAAGCCCGAAAATCAGCCAGGCAATAAAACGTGCCTTCCGGCTTGATCACGCGCACGCCTTCCAAAGTGCGCAATTCGCCGACTAAAACATCCCTGTTGTTCTGCAGGGTCAAGCGCAGGCTTTCGACTCCCGACTGAATGCCGTTTAAAGCGCCAACTGCCGCTGATTGAAGAACGGCCGAAGGGCAGGAAATCGTCTGGGCTTGAACGTTAATCATGGCCTCGACCAGTTTAGTGTTGGCGATGGTCCAGCCGATTCTAAATCCGGTCATAGAATAAAGCTTGGACACGCCGTTGACCAAAATGAGCTTGGAATTATCAGTCGTGTCTTTGGCGTATTTATAACAAGAGATCGGACTTTTGCCGTCAAAGACGAGCTTGTGGTAAATATCGTCCATGACAAGATAAAAGTTTTTCTTCTCGCAAAACTCAACGATCTGGGCGATGAACTCTTCGCTGTAAACCGCGCCGGAAGGATTATTTGGGCTGTTAATGATGATGGCTTTGGTATAAGAACTCACCGCCGCCTCAATATCCTTAATTCTGGGATGAAACCGGCCGTCCTCCGCAGCCACGGCCACAGGCACGCCGTAGACCATCTTGATCATTTCCGGATAGCTCACCCAATACGGCGCGGGAAAAATTACCTCGTCCTGGGGATTGACAATGGCCAGCAAAAGCGTATAAAGAGATTGTTTGGCGCCGGTGGAAACAATGACATTTTCCGGGCCCGCCACCTTGCCGTAATTTTCTTCCGTATACCTTATGACCGCTTTTTTCAAGGCCGGAATTCCGTCGGTGGGAGTGTATTTGATGTCCGCGGAAACCAGCTTGGCCGAAGCGGATAAAATCGCGTCAATGGGCGTCTTTGTTTTGGGCTCGCCGCTGCCAAGATGAATGACCGCCAAGCCGCGTTCTTTCATCAAAGCCGCGGTCTCGTTCATTTTGAGCGTCGGCGAAGGCTGAACGCTTTTAGCCAACTGGCTGATAGCCATTTTTCAAAAACTCCTCTTTATCTCTGATTGAAAAGTATCGTAACTACCCACGTCACCCCCGCGCAGGCGGGGGTCTAGTCCGCTCTTGGTCTGGATTCCCGCCCCGCTCCGCAGAGCTTCGAGGGCGGAGATACGGCCAGTGGCCGTGGCCGCTTTCGCGGGAATGACGGACGTGAGTAATTAGAAAGTATCAGTATACCCAAAATTTTCAGCAGGCTTTCTTCAAAAAGGACATGTTCGGATATTTTGCCCAAGCAAACAACAATTGATATTATCCTGGATTCCGTAATCGCGGAATCCCTTTCACAGAGCTCAAGAAGCGCTCCGCGCTGGATTACCCCGAACGAATCAATCTCAGTGCGATTGATTCCTTCGCCCGCAAAGCGCCCTGCGTCTTCGCACAGGACTGCCCCGTGGGACTGAGAAATTCCGCGGAATTTGGGATTATGACACGCTTAATGAAATTTCCGAAAGCTCTTCGTTCGCTCAGCCACCGCGACTTTCGTCTCTTCACCTGCGGGCAAATGGTCTCGCAGGTCGGCACCTGGATGCAAAGCGTGGCCCAAGCCTGGCTGGTGCTGGAACTGACCGACTCTCCTTTTAAACTGGGCATTGTCAGCGCCCGGCAATTCGGACCCATACTCCTTTTCTCGTTTCCCACCGGCGCCATCGCAGACCACGTACCCAAGCGTGTGCCATAAAGATCACCGGCTCTACCAGGACGGCCATAACGCGCATGGCAGGCCAATATTTTCCGGGCTCTATGCGGCGGTAATCGAAATGCCGGCCAAAAGGAAAATAACAAAGATGGCGGCGATCAGATGGAGCGTGGCCAAGTAGTGAGGATAATTAAGGAGACGCTGAGTGGAACTTATTCTGCGGAGTAAACAAACGATTGAGTTTCAATAGTTGATCTGGTAAACTTGGATCAGAGCAGAAAAATGTCTTATCCCAACCCGCAGCCGAGCCAGATACCAACGAAGGAATATGATTGGGCTTTTGCCCATTATCCTGCGCTGACTAAAAAATTCCCCAATGAATGGATCGCTTTCTTGGCAGGGCGCGTTCTTGCTCACGGGAAAGACCCCGTGCGCGTTCTGGAGCGCGCCAAAAAAGTAACCAAAGTAGACCGAGAAATTCCCACCCTTTTCATTGAGAAGGGCATCCATATCTACGCCTTTTGAAAATCAACCTTATTCTCAAAAAGACCGTTGATTTAGAGGCGCTTGATCATGGGCTTTCTCTTTTCGTCTGGCGAGTCTATGCCAGAATTCGATTTCGCACAATAGACGGCTGGACCGAGGAGCGCTTAGCCATCGTTGACACCGGTTCGCCTTATTCGACAATCCCGGCGCCTTTATGGGAAGTTTTAGAGAAAAAGGCTCATTTTAAAACAAAGATATCCGGGATTGTTCCTCACTCCAAGGTTTTCCTTAAAGCCATTCTGGCTGACGTGGATGGCGCGCTGGTAGACAGCCGCAATGTTACCGAGCCATTGGCATTTCCAGCTTTTTTAGCGGACAGCAGAGAGGTTCCTATTATTCTTGGTTTTGCCCGCTTGCTGGAAAAATTCAAGCTTGTTGTTGACACGCCTCAGAATAGGGCATGGGTAGAACTCTGATTAAAACTGATTTTTACAATTTACCAGAGCGCTTCAAATTGGGAAATCACTAAGCGCGGGCTGCCTTATTTAAGATTTGCCGCCTTTGCAGTATCAATTGGAGACGGCGGTCGTTTAAGGCCGCAGGTAGAGGCTGGAATTGAGCGAGCGGACCGCTCCAAAGGGACCAAAGTTCTTCGTATATCCTGCGCGATTGGGTGGGCGTCAATAACGGAAGCTTCCTCGCGCGCTCTTGAGCGGTCAGTTCATTCATTTTTTGATGGCCGCGGATGAATTGAAGCAGTTGTTCTTTGCTCATCTTTAAAATTATAGCCCCGAAAAACGCCTCACGATAGGGGGGTTTGACCCCATCGCAGTCCCCATCACAGACATCGCAGACCCATCGCAGACTCTGAAATTGTCAGTCGGTCTTAAAACGTTTAAAAAACCAGTTTTGCAGATCGTCGAAAATGGAATAAGTGACCGGCGTCATAAGAAGAGTGATTAAAAGGGAGAGTAATTGCCCGCCGATAATGACCGAGGCCATGGTGCGCCTCATGCCGGAGCCGGCCCCGGTGCCCAAAGCCACCGGAATCATTCCGGCCACTAACGTAAAAGTCGTCATTAAAATCGGCCGCAAACGTGTCTTGTTGGCTTGAATTATCGCGTCAAAACGTTCCATGCCCCCGGCGCGCAGGGTATTGGTGTAATCCACCTGCAAAATGGCGTTCTTTTTGACGATGCCGAAAAGCATGAAGATGCCCATGATGCTGAATATGGTCAAGTTCGAACCCGTCATGAATAAAGACAGCAGCGCGAAGGGAATGGTCAGCGGCAGGGCGACCAGAATTGTGACCGGGTGCGTGAAACTCTCGAATTGGCTGGCCAAAACCATGTACATAAAAATAAACGAAAGGAAAAACGCGATCAAAAAGTTCTTGAGCATCCGGCCAAGCTCGCGGGCCCTTCCTTCCAGGTCAGTGGTATAGTCGGGCGGCGCATTCAGTTTTTTAAAAGCTTCGTCGGCCTTTTTTATGGCATAACCTATAGGCTTACCTTCCGTATTGGCATAAACCGTAACCTGCCTTTGCCGGTTGTAGCGCTCGATCTGGGTGGGACCCTTTCCGGAAACAACAGTCGCGATATTGTCGAGCCTGACGAGTTTTCCGGGGCCGGCGGGAATCATAAGAGCGGCGATGGCTTCGGGCCTGTCGCGATAGGGCCTGTCCACGCGCACCCGCACCTGATAAAGATCGTCGCTCTCCTTGTATTTGGTGATGTCCTCTTCGCCGCCGACCATGGTGCGCAAGGACATGGCGATATCCTCCACCTTTACCCTCAGGTCGTGCGCGCGATTGCGGTTTATTTCAATTCTCAATTCCGGCTTGGCAAAAGAAAGGCTGGTGT
>JACQWW010000180.1 GCA_016209025.1 Elusimicrobiota bacterium
TCCAAGGCGGCTTATCCGATTGTCAGCCAGCATATGTACATTTTCATCCGTGATCAAATCCTTGATAAACCGGATGGAGGCGAAGTCAGCCGGCCCGCTTTTCCTGATGTTGGGATAGAGCGTGGAACCGACAAAGTCATTTAATCTTCCCGCGCCTTGCCTTCCCCACGTGGGGTTGTTGACATCCACCATCCAGTCATACCCCCGGCCGCCGCCGTGTTCCTGGTTGTGAAAAAGCTCGATGATTTCCATGTCGAATAGCCCGTGGGAAGCCATGACGAGGCGGTCGTGCGCGTTAATGCGGAAAGCCTCAAGGAATTCCTCGTGGCTTAGCGCGGGATCGTTGATATAAACCGTGAAAGGATTTTTTCCGTCAGCCAGGTCAACTTCATAGGCCATAAAGCAGGCATAGCCGTCTCTGATGTTGATTTTGACTGGTTTTTCTTTGTCTGATTGATTCTGGATGGCGCTTTGGGGCAGGTTTTCCGCTTTAATTTTTCCGATCCTGAGTTTTCCCCTTGGATATTGGCCTTTGAGCCCCCATTCGTCTTTTTTGGCGGCCAGGAAATTCATGAGTTCATATTCATAAGCAAGAACGGAAGGATCCTCCCCTTCTTTGAGCAGTTTGACGTGGACGGCTGTTTTTTCGGCGCCAGCTTGGGCATCGCGGTATACCATGGTGCGGCCGTAAATGCCGCTGAGAGTTTTATCACCCGCGATTTTCGAAAGACTGCCTATGAGCGCAGCTTCTTGCGCGTCCACGGGTTCTAGGACAGGAAGCCCCCGGGGCCGCTCGTGAGAACGCGGGGCCAGCGAGGCGTAAATTTTCTCCATGATCGCGGCATAGTTGTTTCTGGCGTCGCCGCCGTCTTCAAACGTTATTTTTGAAAGCGCAACCGGTGTTTTTCCTTCGCGGTATAAATCCAGAAAACGCTCTGATAAAAGGGCCTGCCAGTTCCCGGCGCGGAGGTCTTTTTCTTCCATGGCGCCTTGTCGGTAGAGATCGTTCATCAATGCCAGGTTGCGCAAAAATTGTCTGGGCCAGATGCGTTGCGCCTTCTCAACGAACGGATTGTCGAACCACGCTTCGAGATTGAGCGCAAGATCGCTTGGTTCGTCGTCGTTGTTGACGCGCCGGCGCAGAATCAGGAATTTGGAATCAGCGGAGAAATCGGCAAATATTATTTCGGTGTCGGCCGGCAGTTTGACGGTTTTGTCTTTTTGCAGGTCCACGATGGCGGTGGAATCATCGCGGTTGAAAATAATGCCGTAACGGCTGTCCGGAGAAAAACTAAAGAGACGCCTGACTTCTTTAATGGTTTTTATCTCGCGGCCTGCCTGCGGGTCGTAAATCGTCATGTATTGCGTGCGGTCTGCTTTGCCGGGCCGGTCATAGTCTAAAACCAGCAGGCGGCTGTCAGGAGAAAATCGCGCGGCTATGACAATATCGTCAGGATTGATGAAAGGCAGGTCAATCTTCCGCATTGTTTCAAGTTCCAGAGCCTCGATTTTATTGTTGCCGCGGCCCACGAACGCCGTCTTGAGATCAGGGGAGAATACGATGCGCGAGATGGAGAATACGATGCGCGAGATTTCGCGCTCCCTCTTTATTTCATTGAGCCGTTTTTCTTTCAGGTTATAGATTTTGGCGCCCATGCCAAGGGAATAGTCCATGTAATAGACGATCAACAGGCGGCTGTCTTGTGAAAACTCGATAAAGTTGATTTCAGAGGCGGATTCGGTGGTTATTGGCGATTCCGCCTCGCGCATTGATTCGAGGTCGAGTATTTTAACTGCGCCGTCTTTTTCTCTGGTTTGGACAGCCAGTAGTTTTGAGTCCGGAGAAAAAACGGCTTTGGCGGCATGGATATTGAATTTGTCTTTGAGGTTGAAGACCTCTTTTGTCCGCAAATTGACAAGCTGGGCGTCTTGCCCTGTTTCCGCGAAAATTACCGCGAATTTGGAATCGGGTGAAAAAGCGAATTCTGTTTTGCCATGGCGGTAGATGTCTGCCACGAGTTTTTTCGCGCGAAGATCATAAACAAGATCATGATTTTCATCCTGTATGAAGACATATCGCGAATCCGGCGAAAAACCGTTATTGGCAATCCAGCCGGGGGGCAGTTTTATTTCCTGCCTTGTTTCGAGATTAAAGAGCTTGTCCCCTTTCCCGCGCATTGAGATGTTCAGCAGGTTGGAATCCGGCGAAAAGGAAAGGGCCGTGGTGTCTTTAAATTCGTAGGGCAATTCAATTGATTCTTGAGCGTGGGGGTTGATGATTTTTAATTTATTATTGTCTCCTTTAACCGCCCACCATCTGCCGTCAGGCGAAATCCCAAGCGTCTGCCCTTTCGTCTGCGTGAGAACTTTTCGGAAAATAGACATTTGCCTTAGGGCGGTCAGCGCCCGGGCTTCCTTGGAAGGTTCTTCGGCTGTGGTTTTTTGCGGCGGGATTGCCGGTATTTCGATCAATTGCCCGCCGATCATGCGGTAGGCCGGGCCGGTTGTTTCTTCGGGGGCATCCGGCGTTAAAATCGCTCGTTTTAGGATATTAAGCGTATGGCGGAGATATTTTTCCCGCCTGTTTTCCTGCTCCGGGCTGGCCAGCACCCAGCCGATGCTCATGATGATGCGTTTGTTTTGGGCATCGGCCTTGGCTAAAACATTGGGCAGTTTCGTCCAAACCACCTGCCAGCCGGTTTCCTTTTCGAATTCTTTGATGATTCCTATAAGTTTGTCGTCTATCCCGCTACGCAGTGCTTCGGGGACGGAGCTATGGCCAGAGGCCATGGCCGTTTTGGCGCTGGCCGCTCCTTGTTCCAGGAAACGTCTGGCATTTAAGAAAACCTTTCTGCCGTCGAGCATTTCCGTTAAATGCGGAAGAAAAAGCGGCACCATGGCGCCGCTTGAGATTATAAGGGTGAAGAATAATAAGGGCAAAGGATTTGGCATCAGCCCCGTGTCAAAGAAAAAACCTAAACCGATGGCCGATGCGGATAGAAGAGCAAAGAGAATCGGGCCAAGGAAGCTTAGGATCGAGAGAATTTTGTGATCAGCCGTTGCCAGGGGAATTTTTAAGGCTTTTTCCCCTCGCCATCTCTCAAATGAATGATCTCTGAGCGCCCCAAGCATGGTTGTCTTGGGAACCGCGGCCTCCTGGTCGGAAACGAAAGTTAAGGGTATAGAACCGAGGCTAACCGTCTCGGCTCTATTTTGTATAGTTTGAGCTATCTGCCCCCGTAGCTCAGTGGACAGAGCACTACCTTGACGAGGATAGAGCGAGGATAGAGGTCCTGGGTTCGAGTCCCAGCGGGGGCAGCGGGGTTGGCTTGGGCCGCAGTCAAGGAAGTCAACCCCTCTTGATTTGTATGAGTTGTTCTGTTAGACTTGGAATAACTCGTCAAGGTAGTTCCCTGAGCTATGGGAACTTTGCCAAGAAAACCGAGGCTTTGCAAAGCCTCGGTTTTTGTATTTTTATTTGGCAAAGGGATCAGACCCCCACCGGAAGGAATCTTCCGGTGGGGGTCTGATCCCTTTGCCATCGCGCTGATTTTTTTGACGCCTTTCCACAGGAATTTTCCAAAAGACGCCCAGGCGGCCGGATCAAGAAAACCCAGGCTGTAGAGCGTCGTGACTTTTTTGTCATCGCGAGTCCCGCCTTGGCGGGACGTGGCACCCTCCGCAGAGCTTCGGGCACCAGCCGGGGAGCCCCTTCGCGGAGCGAAGGGACGATTGGAGTCCCAGGGGGACGTGACGCCAGAGGCTCCCAGCGTGCCGGCAATCTCATTAATGGGATTGCTTTCAGCCGAAGGCTGATCCGCCTCCGGCGGACGCTGCGCTCGCAATGACTCGGCACTTTTTGTTTCGCCGATTGAAAAATGATCGAGGCTCGAATCAACGATTTCTATGGGAAGTTGGAAGCCTTCCTCGGGGCCGCCTTGCTTGATAAGGTCGGAGATTTTTCTCATGTCCAGTTCTGAGAGCTTTTCGCCCTTTTTGTATTGTTCATAAAGGTCAATGTATTCCTGATACGTGCCCGGCCGGCCCGGCGCCAAAAGAACCATGCCGGCAATGGCGTCAAGATCAAGGATTTCGATGCTATCCGGCACGCGAAAATCCACGTAATGAGGTCTAAATTTACCCAGGACCAGCATGTCGGCCGCGGAATTTTTTGGTTCGGTGAAGAATATGCCCAGCAAATCAGGATAAATATCTTTAATATAAGCGGCATGTTCTCCGACCTTCTCGACATACGCCGTGTGCCCTGCCTTTAAAATGCCTGATTCCAAAATTTTGCGAAGCTGATCCTCGGTTTCAACCCATTGACGATAAACCCTGCCTTTGGTTTTCGCCAAACTGACGCGCCTGAGCACGCCGTTGTATTCCGTGATTGTTTTTGTGTCGCTATTCGCCAAAACTTTTTTAACGGTGACGCCTTTCTTCTGCAAGGCCATGAGCCTATTGATTTCCTGGGCATTTTGCTTCCTGGCTTTTTTGAGAAGCGCCTGCCAACGCGCTTGATTTTCCGGCGATTGTCTTTTTTCCCGCAGTTGTTCGGCCAGCGGTTTGATCTCTTTTTCGGGGGCGCTGTTTTTGACTTCCGGCAATGCCTGGCGCCCTGCCCCTTTCTTCGCGGCACCCTCCACAGAGCTTCGGGCACCAGCCGGGGAGCCCCTTCGCGGAGCGAAGGGACGATTGGAGTCCCAGGGGGACGTGACGCCAGAGGCTCCCAGCGTGCCGGCAATCTGTTTTATTTTTCGCGCCGCTCGCAATAAAGCATTGTCGGTTTCGCCCGCGCCTGCCATGGTGGTATAAGGAGAAACATTGATATAAGAAAATCCTTGTTTCTGGGCAAAACTTTTCAATCTCTTATTGTCATCTACAATAACGTCGTATCCCAAAAGAGAAAGGTCTTTTGGCTCAATAGCATAACTGTCATCTGAAACATAATTCTCTGCCGTGATAATCAAGTCAAAGTAAGCAGACAAATCCGGAAACGCGGAGAAAAATTTCTCAACCGCCCATCTAGGCGCCTGAGTCCAGAGAACAAGTTTAAAGCCGGACTCTTTTAAACTCTTGAGGACTGACGAAGTTCCCGGGCGAAGATGTATATCGTTATAATCATCATGCGCTTCCAGGGTTTCGTTTAGATCAAAAACAACGGTAAAACGCGCGTCTTTCTTTTCATGCGCGACAAATTGCTCATTAGTAATTCGCCCCTCTAAATATGGCGCTGATTTAGTTTCTGGCGGAGGACCTGGATGCCGGATCAAGTCCGGCATGACGGCTTTTTGAGCAGGAACTGATTTAGCGTCAACAGGGGCCTGAGAACCTTTTTTAAAGCCGCCTTGCTTTTCAATCTCCAGGATGGTTTTAAGCGTATATGGGTTTACGCTTTCTCCCCTCTTGTATTTTTCATATTCATCAATGAGCCATTGAGGAAGATCGGGCGCGGCCGATTGGGGTGTTGGATTTAAACTGGACCCCGCGATCTCGACAGGCAGGACAAGGCCGCTGATTGGCGTGGCGGGTTTTCCCGGTATAGCCAGAACCATGCCGTCGCCATTCATATCAAGGACGGGGATGCCCTCCGGTATTTTGAAATCTATATAACGGGGCGTGTGGGAATTTAAGATGGCAGGCTCAGCCGCCGCGTGCCGCGTCGTTGTGAAGAAAATCCCGGTGACATCGGGATAAATATATTGCCAGTAGTTTTTCCAATTGTTCGAATATCTGGCGTAAGGAGTTTGGCCGGAGCGCAAAATTCCGGTTTTCAAAATTTCCTGGAAGTCCTCTTCGCGGAGAACCCAATGTCTGAACACTTTGCCTTTGGTATCTATAAGTTTTGCGCCGGCAGGAACGCCTGAAAATTCCTTGGTGGCTCGCGAAGGCTCTCCCATAAGTTTTGGCGGTTGTTTTTGGAGTTCGAGGAGCCTTTGGAGTTCTTCGTTGCTATATTGGCGGGCCTTTTGGAACAGGGCGTCGCGGTCGTCGGGTTGATCGCTCGGGGTTTTGCCGGCCCCTTCGAGCTTGCTTTTATAATAAAGGGAGAGCTTTTGGTAGACATTTTCGGCTTGTTTGGCATGCTGCTGCAGGCCCGGGATCGAACCGACGTCAGCGGTCCAGATGGCTTGGTGCATGGCCAGGATTTCCTCGAAGGCGATTTCGCCTTTAATGGCCTCAGCCGGCATTAAGGCTTCAGTGGCGAGCTCTTCAGAATAGTGGTTTTGTAGATACCGGCCAAAGACGTCATGGGCGCCGACAAGCTGTTTGGCTAAAGCCCTTTCCGTGTCGGAAAGTTCAATGCCCCATTCCTCGATTAGTTGATCGAACATACGTTCCGATTCAGCCACATGCAGGAAGGGTTCAAGAGGATATTTAAGTTTACCCGCGTCATGCAGGATGGCCGCCACGCGAACGGCTTTTCTGTATTTTGCAGGGATAGCGCCGGTATTTAGCAGTTTGACCATATTGAAGGTATGTTCCAAAGCCGAAGCGCCGCCGTGCGGCGAAAACTGCTTGGATACGTCGAGTTTAAGAAGGGTCTGCGGCAGAAGTTTTTGCTGGGCCCTGAGGTCTTTTTGCAGTTCGTCAATCCATTGGGAGAATTCTTCGTCGCCGGCGTTAAACGGGATTGATTCTATCTTGCCCCGGGCAACAGCCTGCTTGATTTTTTGACGCAAGCGATAGGCGCGTTCATATTCCAGTCTAGTTTGGGTCAACTGATCCGTGTCGGAGATTTTATGGGAAGGATTGTGGGTTTTCAGCCAGGACATTACCCCTGATCCCAAGGTCTCGGCAGGCACCAAGTTTTCCAGCGCCGCATCCAGCATGAGCGCTTCGAAGCGGTAAGGCTGAGGTTCTTTGATAAAATCCCAGCCGCGCAGTTGAAAAAGGCTTATTCGAAACTTGCGGTCATAGATGATTTTTTTGGCTTCAGGGGCGTAGGGATTTTTTTGAATGAAATGAAAGATGCGGCGCACAGCTTCCTGGATGGATTCGATATCGCTGTTTTCCGCAAAATTTCGATATTCTTTGATGATTCCAACAGCTTGGTCGAAAGCGAGGCTCTTGGCCGGCATCGGCACAATTCCAGAGCCCTCTGTTTTAAGGATTTCGGAGGGTTGTTTATAGGAGCCTTTCCAGGGAATCAGCATCCCGAACACTAACAAGCTGATAGCCGTGATGACGAGGGTCAAAAGTCCGCCGGTCTCTCCAGTCAGGGCGGCCAAACCGAGGGTGGCGGCCGAGGCAATGGAAGGCTTGGCGAGAAGGGCAAACAACAGGGCAATGCTTATTGGAACTATAGAATGTTTGGGTCTGACCCCTTTTCCTTCGCCATCTTCCGGGATTTCCGGCCAGCCGAGAATCCGCCTGGCTTCATTGTCGCCCGCCAGAGCCAATTCTTTCAGTTTGCTTTGGGCGGCTATCACCAAAAATTCATCTCCGCTTCTGAGATGGTCGAGCAGGGTGCGGATCACCTTGTCCTTGTTAGGTGCGCCTAATCCTGGAGCGAGCTGTATTCTTTTGGCCTCAACCGCCTGGCGGCGTTTGGCCGCGGCGTCGTCTTCGAATTCGCCGGAACCGGAGCCGGATTTTGAGCTGTCAATGGTTTCGAGGTGGTCCAAATCCGCGTGCGGA
>JACQWW010000202.1 GCA_016209025.1 Elusimicrobiota bacterium
AGCTGCCGAATATGGGACCGGCCTTTTTGCGACAGAGTTTTGAAATCTGTCAAACGCTGCGGAGAGGGAGGGATTCGAACCCTCGAGACCCTTGCGAGCCTACGCGCTTTCCAGGCGCGCCGTTTCAACCGCTCACGCACCTCTCCAAAAAATAGGAGACAGGACGACCGCAGGTCGGGATACAGGAGATAGTATAAGAGATTGCACGCTTCCAGGAAAAATCAGGTGAAAACGCCGAGGACGCCGGCGAAGCCGTGGGCGGCCAGATCGCGATCCTGGGTGGCCAGCTCAAAAGCGGAAAACATTCCCATCAAGGGAAACTCCCCTAATTGCGAACGAATGATGTTTAAATCGTGATTCTCTTCACCGAAAAGATCGTGGCCCCGGCCGGCGCAATTGAAATAAAAACCAAAAAGCGGGCGCTTGCCGCGCAGACGCCGGCCAAACTCCTCAAGACTGCCTTTTATTTCCGCGTGCGCCCATTCTTTTTCCCTAAGGACAAAAGTGATCTGACTGCCGATGCGCAGTTCCTCGTCAATTAAAATGCCTCCCGAACGCGGATCAACCGCCAAAATCGGCTTGACATAGAACTCCCAAGGCTTGGGCACCAGGCTTAATAAGGGAGCCGAGCGCATAATGCCGGCCAAAAGCGGCAAGGGTTTGTTCCAGCCGGCCACGGCTCCTTTTTGGCGGATCGCCTGGGTTAATTTCTCTTCGAGCATTTTAGCCGCGGGCTTGCCGGCCAATTCCAAAATGACGTTTTGCCTGACTTTAGTCACAATAAAAGGCGCTGAAAGGGCCCGGCATCCGTAAGCCACGCATAAATTTAATTGAAGGTCATTGGAAAATCTACAGGCAACCATACTGTCGCGAAAGCTTTCGTTTTCGTAAAAAACCGGAGCGCCCACAATCTCCTGAACGAAACCGCTGGCGCCGGCGCCGAACACAGTCGTGCCGCCGGTCATGGCGATCTCGTTTAACAGCCGCTGGTCAAAAGTAGCCGGGTCGCTGAAAACGACCAATGAACCGCCCTGTCCAAGCCCAGGAGGCTTGGCCAGGCCGAAGCGTCGGCCCTGGCGGAAAAAATGAGTTCCCAGCAGCGAATCCTTCCCCTCGCCATCAAGAACCATCACCGCGCAGGACGGCCCTTCTTCATGTTCGCCTTGCATGGAAATTATTCCACTGGCGGAAGATCCGACAATATGGACGGCGCCGGTTACCCGGCGGACGGTTTTAAGAATTTCGCAATACTCGACGGCCGAATGCGATGTGGCAAAAACAATGGCTAAACCGGCGCGCACCGCCCCGGCCTCTCCCATGGCCGTATCGCTGGCTTCGCCGGCCAGCCTGGCGGCATTTAAATCTCTGGCTACTCCAATTCCCACTTTCATGGCAATGCGCTCATACAACCCTTTTAAGAATAGCTCTGAAATGAAAAAGACGCAAGCACATATTTTATTCCGACGGCTTTTCTTCGCCGGCAGGATGCGATAAGATTTTAATATATGGCTGATACGAAAAATCGAATTGCGATATACTGCCTGGCAGCTGTCTTTTTTACAGCCATAATTATAAGTTCGTGCGGAAAAAAACCGCCCGGCCCCGCGTTCCGGCCTATCCAGGGATTCTCAACCGAAGTCAACGAAAGGCTTAAAAATTTTCTTTTAAATCCCGGACAAAATCATACGCGCAAAATCGCCGTCTTTGACGGCGACGGAACGGTTCTCGGCCAGGCGCCGCATTATTTGGCCGACGAATGCCTCTACCGCCACGTCAAGGCCAACCCGGGGCGAAAATCAGACCTAATCAAAAAAATGATTCCTTTGTCCAACGTTTCCCTGGCCTACGTCGAGGGCCGGGTGCGTTATCTGGCCGGCGAAAAGCTCCTCTTTGTCCGCGAGCTTGGGAGCCGATGCTTTAAAGATTACTATGCCGGAAAAATCTTCGAGCCTATGCGAAGGCTTATCAGCCTGCTCAAAGACAACGGCTTTGAGATCTGGATCGTCTCCGCCTCGCCGGAAGCCATGTATCAAGGCTTCTTAAGCCGTGAGCTGGGCATTCCGATCACCAATATCATCGGCGTCAAATCAACGGTTAAAGCCGGCGTGCTTACAGACGAAATTATCCGGCCCGTGCCGCAGGATGAAGGTAAAAAACAAGCCATCGAGACTTTTATCCAAGATCAGCCCTTAATTGTCGCCGGCAACAGCCGCGGGGATAAGGAAATGATCGAATACAGCCGGGGCTTAAAAATCATCGTCAATCCGGACGAATATGTGGCTGCGGATCAAACAGAAAGCATGGCCGGCTATGCCGAGAGCCGGGGATGGCTGATCGTGCGCCTGCGCGACGTCCCTGAACCCGGATTCCCCTCCATATCTTCAAAAGATTTCAAGATCCGCCCCAATAAAATTAACGATATTCCCTAAGGGTCCCCAATGACTGCCACTATCAAAAAATTTTTTGCTCCGGCGCCTCATAAAGAACTGCTTTGTGCCGAAGAGATACGGCGCCTCTACCCGCGCTATCGTTTCAGCATTCTCGAATCCACCTTTATCGGTTATGCCGCCTTTTACCTGGTGCGCAATAACCTCTCGACTGTGGCCAAGGACATGGAACAGGCTCTCAATTACAGCCACAGCATGGTGGGAAATTTCCTGGCCGCCACCGCCGTCGCTTATGGTTTAGGCAAGTTTGTCATGGGAGCTTTTTCCGACCGCAGCAATCCCCGCGTCTTCATGCCCCTCGGCCTTATTTTGACGGCCGCTTGTAATTTTATATTCGGCAGTTCAACGAGCTATCCGGTCCATCTTTTTCTCTGGGCTTTAAACGGATTCATCCAGGGAATGGGCTGGCCCCCCTGCGGACGCTCTTTGGCCCATTGGTTCGGCATCCGCGAACGGGGCACGATTTTTTCAATCTGGAATATCGCCCACAACGTGGGAGGCGGCTTGGCCGGCATTATCGCCGCTTTTGCCGCGGCCCGATGGGGCTGGCAGTATGCCTTTTATTTTCCCGGATTCATTGCCCTTATTTCAGCCTTGTATCTTATTGTCCGCCTTCGAGATACGCCGCAGTCCGTGGGCCTGCCTGCCATCGAGCAGTATAAAAACGACTATCCCGCACAAAATAAAGACGCCGGGGAACAAGAGCTTTCCACCCGCGAATTGCTCGGCGATTATATTTTGAAAAATAAACTGCTTTGGCTTTTCGCTTCAGCCAATTTTTTCGTCTACATTGTGCGTTACAGCATGCTTGATTGGGGGCCCATCTATCTGCGCGAAGTCAAAGGCGCCGGCTTGGCCGGCGGCGGTTTGGCGGTTATGGCCCTTGAATTCGGCGGCATTCCTTCCACTATTTTCATGGGCTGGCTATCCGACCGCTTGGGCGGACGCCGCGGCCTGGTAAGCCTGTTATGCATGATACCGATCCTTTTGGCTTTTGCCGGCATCATCGCCAATCCGGCCGGCCGGCTTTGGCTCGACACGGCGCTTCTGGGGGTGGTCGGCTTTTTCGTCTATCCGCCGGTGATGCTGCTTGGGGTGGCCGCTTTGGACATCACCTCGAAAAAAGCGGTCGGGGCCGCGGCCGGTTTTGTCGGGTTGTTCGGTTATCTGGGCCGGACCGCTCAAGCCAAAGCCTTCGGTTGGATGGCTGAACATTTCGGCCGTCTCTATGGACCGGCTATAGGCTGGAAAATAGTGCTCTATTGCATCCTTGGCGCCGCGGTTGTATCCATCATATTATTGGCCTTCACCTGGCGGGTAAAGCCGCGGGACTAAAATGCCGGTCATCATTCCTGGAACATGCTGGCCGCATTTAACAGAAAGGCTTTCAATCGAAATAATCAAATCACGGAAAAACGAAATCCATTATTTCCTTAGTCCCTTAATCCCTTCTTTGGTTGCCGTTCCTTCCCAAGCGGCACGATACTGGCTGTTGAAAGAACTGTCCCTGCGCCTTGATAACGATCTGGCGGGCATCAATGTCATGACCCTGCACCAGATGGCTTTGGAAAGCTTCCGTTATTGCGGCAAAGCGACGCCCCAAGTGACGGAAGACAGGCGCTATCTTGCGGCAACATGGAAACTGCTGGCCAGCCCGAAACATTCGGCGCATTTTACCCATCCTAAAAATGATCCTTACCCGACGGCGCGGGCCATTTACACGACAATCAGAGAGCTCAGAGACGCCGGCATCAACGCCAAAGAAACCGCCTGGCTCGGCTCAGAAGAGCCTTATGAGGGCTTGACAGCGCGTGAAATTTCAAAGACAAGACAAATTTTCAGTTTATACGGTGGCTATGTCCGGCTTTTGAAAAAAAACCGCTGGATAGACGGCCCACAAATGCTGATGGAAGCGGCCGCTGCCTTAGAACAAGACGCGGCAAGGGGAAGACACGGCGACACGGGGACACGGCGACACGGGGATGCGTTCTCCAATCTCCGCGTCTCCGCGTCTCCGCGTCACCGTGTCCTTCTTTCCGCGTCTCTCTACGTTTGGGGTTTCGCCGAGCTCACCGGCGTTCAGAAAATTTTTATCAGAGGACTGGCAAAATGGGCGCGGTCTTTGACTTTTTTCCTGCCCGAGGACGACTCCACGAAACCCCTGGCCGATGAAATGGTGGGCTGGGGATTCTTCCGCACGAAAGCGGCGGAGAGTATGAGCGGCGGAGAGTATGAGAGTAAGAGCGTGGGAACGAAAGAGCGAACAGGCGAAAAAACAAAAAACGTTCATACGCTCGCACACTCTGCCGCTCGGCCTCTCTGCCGCTCGGCCGTTATCAGCTGCCCGACGCCGCAGGAAGAAGCATGGGCCGCGGCGAAATATCTCAAGCATTGGCACGCTCAAGGCGCTCCCTGGCATGAATGCGCGGTGATTATGCGCGAACCGGGCGCCTATGTCCCTTTCCTAAAAAAAGCTTTCATGGAAAACGCCGTTCCTTTCGTATGTATGGAAGATCCGGGAGAAACGCTGGGCAAAAAACCTCTCGGCGCCGCTTTGGCGGCAGCCCTCGATTTTTGGGTCAAGCCCAACGCGGCCCGGGCCTTGAATATTTTAAATCGGCCGGCCGCATCGTGCCCGGCTGATCTGGCCGGCTTGGTCAAGCCTATTTTGGCAAGACTATTAAGCCTCTCGCCTAAAACGCGTTTAAAAATTATGCGAAGCGGGCAGGCGCTTCGCGTCATTAAAAAATTCATCAGCTTTGACCGGAATTGCCTAAAAAAATCAGAAAACGCCCTGGCTGTTGAAACGCTCAAATGGCTCAAACTGACCAGCCAAAACCGGCAATCGGGCGGTCAAGCGCGGCCTAATGACCTATGGTCATGGCTTTCCCAAATCGTGCCCGAGCCGCAGGACACGGCCAGGGACTCAGGCCCCATCTCCGTCCCCGAAGCGCTGCGGAGCGGGAAAGTTTTACGGCAAGCCTATCTCGATTTTAAGAATTTGATCGCCAATCTTCCGGCCGCTGCTTTGAAATCACGCGCCTTTGCCGCGGAACTTTTAAAGGAAGCTTTGTCGGCCGCCGAACTGGCCGCGGGAAACCTGCCGGCCAATTCCGGCGGCGTCTGGCTGGTGACGGCCAATCAAGCGCGCGGCGGCCGCTGGAAAAAAATCATTATCTTAAACGCAGCTGACGGGGCTTGGCCCATCGAATCATCGGAAGATCCTTTCTTGAGCGACGCGGCGCGCCAGAGGCTAAGCCGGCTTGGTTTTGCCGCAGGCCCAAGGCAAACGCGCGCGGCGGCTGAAGAAAAATTGCTCTTTAAACTGATCGTATCTTCGGCCGGCGAAAATATCCTTTTGACTTATCCCCAGACCGATTCGGCGGGCAAACCGGCCATGGCCTCGCCTTATATTGAAATGTTCCGGCCACAACCGGCCGTCAAAAACCTCAGTTCCGATTCATGGCAGGATAAAATCGCCTTTCTTCAAGACACCGTCGGCCTTGATGTTTTGACCGATCAGGAAATTCGCCTGCTGAACCGGCAAGATGAAGAACCAAAACCTTCCCGCTCGCTCATCACCATGAAAAAAGAGGACTGGACCCGATGGCTGAATGAAAAAAAACGGATTTCGCCGACCATGCTCTCCGATTTTCTTTCATGCCCGCAAGCTTTTTTTCTTAAATACGTTTTAAAAACACCCGGCGCTTCTTCGGAGCCGGCCGCGGAATTTTATCCGGCCTCTTTCCTGCGAGACGCTTTTTCCAAAACCGTGGCCATGGGCCTCGCTAAAAAAAACAGCAGATGGCCCAGCTTATTCCGCCAAGAACTGCGTAAAGCTTTTCCGGCGGTGGAATACGACGACTTAGCGCCCGCCGAACGCTATAAGCTCGATAAAATCGCCTCGGTCAAAGCCGAAGAGGAGCTTGATTTTACGTTCGGACCCAACAACGAAAAGCTGTTCTGCCGCGCCGACCTTTTAATCCAAGACCGTATTTATGCCGAGCTTAAGCTGAAAAAACGTTCGGCCTTTGGAAAGGCCACGGGGGCCAGACTTCAACCCCACGAAATGCTTGAAAAACTCCTCGACCCGGATACTTCGGAAGGCCCGCGCTTTGGATTGCAGATTATGTTTTATCTGCTCCATGCCCAAGGCAATGGGGTCAGGTCTTCATTTGTCCCTTCTGCTGAAGGGACTGCCCGCTGGACTGTCATTCCGGCGCAAGCCGGAATCCAGATCAATGAAGACCTGACCCCATTGCCTACCCCATTGCCTGTTGTAATGCTGGTCAACCCCTATTGGGAAACTACCGATATCCGGCCGCCTTTCATTTATTCCTGGAAAAGCAGCGATCTTAAGCCAAGTCAAAAAGAACGATTGGCCCAATGGCTCAATTTACTGCGCGAAGGCATAAGCGCCGGCCAAGAAGAGATCGCCTTCCCCTTTTGGCCCCATGAAAATTTCGGCGGCCGCTGCAGCTTCTGCCCGTGGCACGATTTATGTTTAAAAGATGTCGGCTCTATCCGCAGGCAGTATGAAGTTTATACCGAATCCCTGAAGGCGGCTTTTCAAAAAAATAACAACGAGGACGACCGATGATCCTTCAAGAATCCGCCAAAATCGTCTCGATTCTGGCTGATTTCAAACACAATATCATCGTGCGCGCCTGCGCCGGTTCCGGCAAAACGCGCCTGTTGGCCGCCAAATGCCTGATGGCCCTGCTGAAAATGCCCCAGCCTTCAGGCATCGTGGCCATCACCTTTACGGAAAAAGCAACCCAGGAACTTAAAAGCCGCATCCAAGGATTCGTAAAAACCATGGCCGAGGCCGAATCCGAAAGAAGCCTGGAGCTGGATCCTGGTCTGCCGTGGCCGGAAATCCGCGAAGCCCTGATAAAAACCGGATCATGGCCGGCCTCAAACAATTTATGGCCTAAGGTCAAAGAAAAAGCCGCGGCCCTTTACGATAAAAGATTCGTTGCCGGCGCGCAAATCGGCACGATCCACAGCTTTGCCAAAAAACTTTTAGATCTCTATCCCATGGAAGCCTTGGGCGGAGTCTTGACTCATTTTGATCCGTCCGGCGAAGGCCTCAAAGAACTCTTGCGGGAGCTTTCCTCGCCGGCTGTCGCCATGGCGGCGCGGCGATTGAAAGAAGTCCCTTATGGGCATGTTGCGTCTTTTTTGGAAGAACTGCTGGAATCTGCCAAACGTGGCTTTACCGCTCCAAACCCCGAAAACGATCCCGCGCTTTTCGACGCCGGCCTTCCCTTTTCAAAAAAATTCAGTGAGTTATGGCCGGTCTTAAACCGCCTTATACGCTCAACGCTTGAGGCCAGCCGCGACGAAGGCTATCTGGACTATGATTTGATCGTCTATTGGCTTAAAATTTTTTTGGAAAACTGCCCGGCCGCGGCACTCGAAGACATACGCGGCAGGATCACCTACCTCCTTTTGGATGAATTGCAGGACACTGATCCTGTTCAGCTTGAAATCATAAGCCGGTTAGCCGGCCTTCACGGCGAAGGGGGCCCTGCTCCAAAAGCGAAGCTTTTCATGGTCGGAGACCCTTTCCAATCCATCTACGCTTTCAGGGGCGCCTGCCCGGAGCTGATCTTCGATTCGGACACGCGGCGGTCGTTTAAAGAATGGTCTTTGACGGGCAATAAACGAAGCGGCCCTCGCATTCTTGATTTCATCAATGCCGCCTCCAAAGATTCCCTGGAAAATTATGAAATCATGACCCCTCCGGCCTTAAAAAAGATTCCCATTGACAACATCTTCTGGCATAGCGCGGTTGAGAGGGATTTAAACCAGGAAAAGGCGGCAATGCCCGACGATAAACGGCGCGGCGAAGCCGGGCATGCGGCCGCCGCAATAGCCATGCTAGCCGAACGCCAAGGCTTCTCTTGGAAAAACTTTGCCGTTTTGCTTAGAAAAACGACCTTCGGCTGGATTTACAAAGAAGAACTGGAAAAACTGGGCATCCCGGCTGCGCTCGACATTTCCGAAACGCATCTGATCAAAACCTCAAGCATTGTCCGCGATCTTTATTGGCTTATCCATCTTTATTTGGATTTGGACAACCCTCAGGCTAAAGCCTTTTTCCAGTATTCCCCTTTAAACAGCCCCCACACACTCTCCCTCCCCCTTGATGGGGGAGGGCAGGGCGGGGGTGAGGGGTCCATTTTTGACAAAAGCTTCATTGAGAACGTGCGCCGATTGCGCCTAGAACTCGGACATAACGCTTCTGTGGGCGTGATCGTCATGCGTCTGGGACAAATTTTCCGCCTGGATGAACACGCGGCAATAAGAGGCGGCGAGGAAATCGCGGCTTTGGAGGCTGTCTCGGCCAAAGCCTGGGCCGGCCAAGGCGATCTGGGACATCTTATCGGGAGCCTCAAGCGCGCCTTTAAAAGTTCAACTAAAGACGAGCAGGACGAAAAGCGCCAGGCCCCGTGGGATAAAAACGCCGTAAGAATCACCACCATTCATAAGTCAAAAGGCTTAGGGTTCCCCTGCGTCATTCTGGCCGGCCTGGGCGACTGGAAACTGCGCCCCGCGGTCTCGAGGCTGTTTTGGGACCCGCGAAGCGGACAGGCAGCTGTTGCCTTTAAAGGAGGCGCGGGCAAAGATAAATTTTTAGGCAGTAACGAGGCGCGGTTTAAGGCGCTTAAAGAAGCTTCTCGAAAAAATCTAGAGGCCGAGGAACGCAGAATACTTTACGTTGCCATGACGCGCAGCGAGAAAACCCTTGTCATTATGGAGCCGGATTTGACCGGCGCTTCAAGCCGATCTTCCCCGTCCGCCATGATCTTCAAAACCCTTTCCAAAGCCAAAAACCTGGCCGAGCCCTTGATTTGCCCGCGCTGCCGGGAAAACGTCGCGGCAACCGGCGCATCAGGTGAAGGGGTCAGGTCCTCATTAGTCCTACAGCCGCATTTTTCCCTCTCCCTTGAGGGGAGAGGGCAGGGTGAGGGTGATAAAGGTTTGCTCGCGATGATCCCCTCACCCCCACCACTAAGTGGTGGGGCCTCTCCCTCAAGGGGAGAGGCGACAAAAAATGCGGCTGTAGAATTAGTCCCATCAGCAGATGGGGCAAATGAAGACCTGACCCCATTGCCGTCAACCGGCGAGCCGCCCGCCTTAATTTACGCTTCCGAGCTAGAATCGTTTTCGCCCTCACCCTCCTCCTCTCCCCACGCAGACATTTTAGGGCAAATCCTTCACGCCTGCCTCGAACTTATGCCCTGGACCGCTCAACCCTCCTTAGGACAAATCAAAAACTGTCTTAAACAATCACGGCGCAGACTCGAACAAATCCACGGCCCCCTACCTAAGGGTCTGGAAAACGAAGCCGGAAAGATACTCCAAAAATTTGTCCGCTCGGCCCTCTGGAAAGAAATCGCCTCGAAAAAACTTTTGGGCCGCGAAGTGCCGGCCGCCTATTGGAAGGAACCCTCTTTGGTCACGGGCCGCGTTGATTTGCTTTACGAGGACAAACCGGGCGTCATTATTGTCGCCGACTATAAAACCGAGGCCGCATCAGCCCTTGAATACCGATCCCAGGGTCAGCACTACTTTCGATCGCTTGAAGGCCTTGCCGAAAGACTGGGCGCCGAACAAATGATCTTTGAGGTGATCTCGCTCAGCGGCGCCCGGCGCTTCCGCCTTAAAGGGAGCCATGCGGTCGCATCTTGACAGAGTATCGTTGCTGGTATATACTTAAAGTAGTATTGGAGGTAGTTCTATGTCTCGCGTCATATCCGTAAAAATGAGCCAAGAAATATTCAAATCAACAGATCGGATAGCTCATTATCTCAAACTTCCGAGAAACGCTTATATCAATAAAGCCGTTGGATTCTTTAAACGTGTGCATCAACGCCGGCTGCTCAAGAAAAAACTTCAAAAAGAGTCCCGCCTGGTAGCCCAGGAGAGCGGGAGCGTCCTTAAAGAATTCGAACAATTTGAGGATGACATCTTTAAATGAACCTGACCATTAAAAGGGGCTGGGTCTACCTCGCTGATCTCAATCCCAGAAAAGGGACAGAACCGGGCAAAGTCCGCCCTGTTCTTGTAATCCAAACTGATTTGCTCAACAATACCCATCCCTCAACGATTATTCTTCCAATTACAACGAATGTGCAGCATCATGCCAAGTATTTGCGTGTTCATCTAGCTAAAAATGAAGGCGGATTGGATGCGGAGTCCGACAT
>JACQWW010000203.1 GCA_016209025.1 Elusimicrobiota bacterium
GAAAGAAGATCCCCCTTGCCCCTCTGTCCCCGTGTCCCCGTGTCCCCGTGTCCCCGTGTCTTGCCCTGCGGGCGGGCATGACGGATGGCTCTCTTGGGAGCAGTCAACGGCTTTGCCGTCGGTAGTGGTGATAACTGCGGCCAAGGCCCGGTAGCAGTCTAGGCCCGGGGTGGTGATGATGAGAGAGGTGACAATGAGAAGGGAAATGAACTTTTGGGGTGAATGTAGAATGTTGAATATGGAATGTTGGGAAGAAACCAGGGAAAAAGATTTTGGCTTTTTTGCCTTTTCCCTACATTCAATCTTCAATATTCCACATTCTACGTGGTTGGGATTCATCAATAATAGGGTAACCCTAAGAGATTTAAAGCATTTAGGTCCTAGGGGTAAAAAAAGACCTATTATTATCCTGGGTGTAAAATAGGACTAAAGTCCTACGGCAATGCCTTTATTTGGGTGGCCGCTTCCCAAAGTTTCCGGTATTTTCCGCCTTGGGCCAATAATTCATGGTGTGTGCCCATCTCGACGATTTTTCCTTTGTCCATGACGACGATTTTGTCCGCGTTTTGGATGGTGGTCAGACGGTGGGCCACGACAAAAGTTGTCCGGCCCCGCATAAGTTTGGCCAAGGCCTCTTGAATAAGCCGTTCGGATTCATTGTCCAGATCGGAGGTCGGCTCGTCGAGAATGAGAAGATTAGCCCGGCGCAAAAACGCCCGGGCAATGGCGATTCTTTGTTTTTGTCCGCCGGAGAGACGGTCGCCACGCGAGCCGATATCGGTATCTAAACCCTGGGGAAATATCTTTTGATCAAAGACGAAATCCGCTTTTGCCGCCTTGAGGGCTTGGAGCATTTCTTCTTCGCTCGCGTCCTCTTTGGCGATTAAAAGATTTTCCCGGATCGTGCCGGTGAAGAGCAGGCTTTCCTGCGGCACTACCGCCATTTGCTCCACCAGGCTTTTTCTTTGCACGGTTTTTATGTCTTTTCCGTCAATCAATATCCGGCCTTTCTGCGGATCGTTCAAGCGGGTCAGAAGCCTTAAGATCGTTGTTTTACCTGAGCCGGTTTCCCCGACGAAAGCCACAATCTCACCTGGTTTTGCTTCAAAACTGACATTACTGAGGACGTTGTCACCCTCACCCTTTCCCCTCTCCATGAGGGAGAGGGCAGGGTGAGGGGGATCATAGGAGAAAGTGACATTTTCTAATTTCACATTGCCTTTTATCGGCTCCAGCGCTTCAGCTCCGGGCTAGTCTTTTATTCCCGGTTCAGTGTTCCAGACTTCCTGAATGCGTTTAGTGGCGCCTTCCCCCTCTTTATAATCTTGATAGAGAGAACTAAAACCCTTGAGAACATACTGCACACTGCCTGCATAAAATGACAAGGCAAGAAGGGCGCCGGCTGTCGGATACCCAAGCAAGGCAAGTGTCCAGGCCCCAAAAATGGTTATGGAAAAATTCGTGATGAGTGAGCTGAGCGATTCGGTCAAGGTCGTGAAATTAGCCCAGAGCTTGGCGCGCTTGGAAGCGGCCTTGACGACCTCGTTGTTGGTTTTTTGAAAGCGTTCAACAGCCTGGGGCTCGGCCCCAAAGGTTTTAACGACCTCGACTTGCGAAAGCAGGTCTTCAGCCTGATTGGTCATGGCCGAACTTTTATCCGTGACCTGGGTCGCTGCTTCCTCGAATTTTTGAGCGTATTTGCTGGTGAATAAGGCAAAGGGAGGAATAAGCAAAAGAATGCCTAAAGCGAATTTCCAATCAATCATCGCCAAAGCAACGGCGGTCAAGAGTCCTTGGATTAAAAAATGGGGTATGGCGCCCGGCACGTGGGTATTTTTGGCCTCAGCCATCGCCGTATCATTGCCCATGCGCGTTGCCAGTCCCGACGGCGGATACTTCCGGAAAAATCCCGTAAACTGCGAGATAGCCCGTCGGAAAAGCCCGGAGCGGATGTCGCGCACGACCAGGACTCCGGTTTTATTGTAGAACCAGGCATGGGTACGTTCCACTAGGGCATAACCGAAGGTTAGCAGGGTGACATTGACGCCCACGACAATCAAGGCGATCAAGGCTTTTGACTGGGCCGCGTCAATGAGGGACCCTAACAGCCATATCATGACGATATTTAAAATGCCGTCCAAGACGAGGAAAATTTTATAAGCGGCAAGGCCTTTTTTGTGCTTTGCGGTGACCAGCCGGAAAATTTCATCGCCCCGATACATTTTAAGCGGGGTTTTTAAAACCGAAACGACACGGGAACCGAGAGATTTAAACCAAGAACCCAGCAGGCGTCTAGCCCCTATTATTTTCCCCTCCCCCTCGAGGGGGGAGGGAGAGGGTGGGGGTGTCTTTACCGATAGAGGTGCGGTTTCAGCCGCTGTTTCTTCCCTCGAACTTTTATCACCCTCACCCTGCCCTCTCCCCTCAAGGGAGAGGGGAAAAGATTGGGGGGCTGGCGCTTCTTCCAGTTTTGCCGCTTCCCACAGGCGTTTATAGACGCCTTCTTGGCCTAGAAGCTGGTCATGGGTTCCCATCCGGCTTATTTTCCCTTCATCCATCACAATGATTTTATCCGCGTTTTGAATGGTGGTTAAGCGGTGGGCCACCACAAAAGTCGTTTTCCCTTTCATGAGATTATTCAAAGCATCCTGGACAAGCCTTTCTGATTCATTGTCCAGGGCTTTAGTGGCTTCATCAAGAATCAAAAGGCTCGGGTTTCGCAGAATTGCCCGGGCAATGGCAATTCTTTGCCTTTGGCCGCCAGAAAGGCGGTCCCCCTGCTGGCCGATGTCCGTATCCAAGCCTTCCGGACTGACTTTAGGGTCAAAAACAAAATCCGCATGGCTTGCCAAAAGAGCCTGGCGCATTTCCTCTTCCGTGGCATCCGATTTGACCAAGAGAAGATTATCCCGGATGGTGCCGCTTAAAAGCATACTGCCCTGGGGCACAATGGCAATCTCTTTAGTCAGGCTTTCTCTTTTGACATCCTTTAAGTCATTTCCATCTATCAAGATACTGCCTGCCTGAGGATCATAAAGCTTGGCCAACAGCCTTAAAACCGTGGATTTTCCTGCGCCGGAAAGGCCCACAAAAGCCACGGTTTCCCCCGGCTTAACTTTAAAGCTCACATCGTCCAAAATTTTTTGATCACCGCCGTCATAAGAGAAGCTTACATCGCGGAATTCCACTTCGCCTTTGATCCGGCCTAGTGATTTTGCCTGGGCCGAATCTTTCACCGGATTTTCTTTTAAAACCTTGCGCAGTATTTCCGTCATTCCTAGATTTTGTTTATAAGCTGAATAGTCGCTTGTGACGCCCTGAAGGCCGGTTTTGATGCCTTGGGAGTAGCTCATCATGGCTTTAAGCGATCCCACGCTGGGATAACCGGTCATAAATAAAAGGACCGAGCCGAAAAACAGGACAAAAAGCTTGGTTGAGACATCGGTCAGGGAACTGGTCAAGGCGTGGAAATTGGCCATGGTTCTAGCTCTCTCCACTCCGACGTCGGCCAGATCCTGGGCCGCTTTATCAAAACGCCTGGCCACCGGTTCTTCGAGGCCCATCATCTTGACGACCTCGATTCTTGAAAGGGAGGCCATGGCATCGCCGATCATGGCTGAGCGTTTTTTAGAATAAGAACTAAGGATGTTTTCCAGTTTCCGGTTGAAAATTCCCGAAAGAATTCCGAAAAGCGGCATGAACAGCCATATAGCCAGGGCAAATTTCCAGCTGACCAACAGCATAAAAGCCGTGGCGATTATAAGCCTGAGCTTATTGCTCGGCAGGGTCAGGGGAATGGCGATATTGTTTACCACCCATTGATTTAAGTCTTCGGTAAATCTGGGCGCCATATCCGTGGCCTTGGTTTGCTTATGAAACGTCATGGGAAGCTGGTTTAGATGGCTGAAAAAATGTTCTCGGACATCCCCTAAGATCATGGCATTGAGCTTGCCGAACAACCTAAGACGCGCCCACTGGACGAATATGTTCAGGGTTACCGTGCCAATGACTTGGGCCGAAGCGAAAATCAACGCTTCCATGACCGGCGCCGAAGATTGAAAACTGAAAATAGCCAGGTCAATGACGCCGCCGAGGTAATAAGCGGACAGCAATCCCAGGATGACCTCCACAAGAATCAGAGCCTGAATCGTCCAGTATCGGGCTTTGTATTTTTGCAGAAAGGGTTTAAATTGCGGATCGGTCTGGTACGGCGCTTTAAAGGAATTCCAAAGTTTTTGAATTTTATCAGGTTTTTTTTCCGTTGCCCTCTTAATTTTACCCCAGGAGCTTTTTTCAGTCTGTATTCCCACAGATTTAAGAAGCGTCGGATAAAAGTAATGCGGGAACAAAATACCCATAGTGAGGCGGCGAAACAGGGTCCCTTTTTCCAATTGCCGCTGCCATTCTTTAACTTCAGGGTTGGAAGCGTCCTGGGATAAAAATTTTTGAGGATCGTCGGGATAAGGAATCCGGGAGCTCCATTCGATCAAACCCTCGGCGGAAATCACAAAAAAACGGGCATCCTTGCCGGCTGAGTTAATGAAGTCCTCGGGCGAAGGATAGGGCGAGGTCAGCGCGTATACCCCCCGGTGGATGGCTGGGTGGTTGTGCATCGCTATGTCATAATTTTCAGAATCGCCGCTGACTCCGTGGAGATTGCCTTTGATCATGATCCATTTTCCAGTTTGCTTTGATCGGTAAAGAAGCGCCTCAAAGGCTTTGTGAAGGGGCGTGTCAATGCCCAGGCGGCCGATAATTTTTAGGCTTTTGGGGCTTGGAATAAAATCCAGCTCGATTTTCGTCCCTTCCTTGGATTGTTCAAGACCTTCAAGCACGCCTTGCATTTTTTTCCCATCCGGGTCCTGATCCGCAGAGAGCAATGGGGTCAGGCCACTTTGGCCGGCAACCTGTGACAAATGAAGACGGCCAGAGCCTCCGGCCTCAACTCCGTCCCCGAAGCTCTGTGGAGCGGGACCTGACCCCATTACTTGCACTTTATCTTCCTTTAAACCCTCTCCTTTGCCGTATTTCTTAAACGCCTTTATCGTCAAGAACGTCACCAAGGCGCTGATGCTAAGCTCCGTCACATAAAAAAGGAACACGAAGAAATTGTTGCCGGTACCGGAGACTATGTCAAAGAGCGGCGATAAAGCGGCATAGCCAAGACCCACGGTCGTAATTAAGAAAGTCGAAAACAGGATGAAGTTGGCCGCGGTTTTCAACGCGTCGCGCGAAAAAGTTTTCCATCCGATTTTTAACTGCCGGGGCAGAATATTCCATTTGATTCGGCTGATCAGTTTCAAGATTCCAAGAGCCCCCAAGACCGTGGCTCCGACATAGCCGCCAAGAGCCAAAAAACTGAAATTTGGAGACAGGGCCGTCATGGCGGTCAGGGTCTTGAAAGCCCATATATGTATTCCGATAATCGCAATAAAATAAGCCCAAAGCATGCCTTTTGAGGTGTCTCCGGTGGATTTGTTTTTGTGAATTGCCAAAAATTCCGGCAAGAGAAAATAGGCGAATCCCAATCCTGCCGCGATTATGAAAGGAACGATAAGAGAGCCGGCTCCCGGAATCATGGGAATCCAGGCCGCGAGCGGAAAACCGAGCCCGGCGGCGATAGCAGTGACGGCCGTGGCCACCACCGCGGTTTTGACCAGAGCCGCCCTACCCAAGCCCTTCCCCTCTCCCTTCTGGCGGGATGGGGTCAGGTCTTCATTTGTCACTTCCCTCTGGGTAAGTGACAAATGAAGACCTGACCCCATCCCCTTGTCAACTGCGGCCTTCTTACCTTTCCCGTCATACCATTTCTTAAGTCCAAGGCTGACCGCAAAAATCAGGACCTGGCTGAGATTCTGCGCCGCCCAAAAGACCGAGTGACTGTAAGCCCCGTTAAAAACCAAAAAAGCCGGGGCAGCCGCGCCCATTAAGAGCGTGCCGAAAGAAACGTCAGCCGAGCGATTTTTAAATATTTTGTAAATCTGGGGCCAAGCGAAAAAAAAGCCGAGCGTATTGGAGCTGTAGTAACCGACCGTGGAAAGAACCCCCAGGACGCCGGTCAAACCGGCCGGATCAGCGAAAGCGATGGCAGGAATAAAAAGAAGGAGAGCCGAAGCGATAACAATTTTTCTAGGAGTTCCCGGAGACCGGATTTTTAAAACCAACCATCGGGCTGCGGCGCTTAATCCCCGCCCGATCTGTTTAGCTGCCTTCACCCATTCAGCCGGATTAAGAAACCCAAGGCTGTAGAGGGTTGTGGTATTGGATTTAGCGACGAGAACTTCCTTCCCTTTTTTTCCTCCCCCCTTGTGGGGGAGGACTGAGGCGGGGGGTAATTCCTCCGGCGAGAACCCCATATCTTCAAAGCGCGGCTTGGTTCTAGTTTCATAATCAGCGGCCCAATCCCGATAAGCTTCCCAGAAAAGATATTGCATAGTGCGGCGTTCATCGTTGAAATTACTGCCGGCCCGGTCCATGGCCCGCACTTTGGCGGATAATTTTATAAGCGTGTCCACGAAAGCATTCAGGGCGGCTGAGTTTGAATTCTGGGCGGCAAAGGGAAAAATATAACCGGCAGGAACATACGAAGCGCCGATGAGTCTTTTTGCAAAATCAGCCAAGCCGTAGTAATCGTCGTCTGCGAGCCCAAGCTTTTTGGCCCGCTCTTGCAAAAATTTTTCAGCGGCAGCGAGATCGAGTTCAACAACTAATCCCTCTCCCTTAGGGAGAGGGGAGGGTGAGGGTCCTTCTTTAGTCAAGCGTTCCGCAAAAAGCGCTAAAAAGGTGAGGTAGTATTGGACCTGGCTGTAGTCGCGTTCCGGCTTGGGCATATTTATTTCCATACTTTTTAATGGCGTTTGCTCTTGGCGTTTCCAGGGGATGCCTGCGCCGCGAAGTTCAAAGGAAATGACGATTTTTCCGTTCTCAACGCCCCAGTAGCGCAATCCGACAAAGGCGTGCTTTTCACTGTCCGCATCCTCGGCCTGCGGCGTGTGGGGCTGGGTTCCTGCCTCGGTAATAAGCTGTCTGATTCGGTTTGAGCGGCCATGATGCCAGGGAAGCAGAGAAGGATGAGCGATATTGGCCGGGCTTTCCTTGGCGGCGCGGACAAAAAGCACGTTATTGACCATTTGCAGGACCGATTCAAGCTCCGGCAATTGGGCGGCAAGCTTGGACGGTTCCATTTTAATGAAGACATGGTATTGAGTTCCGGCATGGGCCGTATCCCTTATGATGCGGCGGGTGCGCTCCAGGGCCTCTTCAACAGAGGCGGCCGGATGGTTTTTATCGCTGACTATTTCAGGCTGGATGAAATGCGCCCCGGGTTTGTTTTGATAGGCAGGCGGCGGATTTTCCATGTGGGGATTCTTGGTGATAAAATCAGGGGCATCCGGTTTGCGCTCCATAATAAGGCTGACTTTTCCCTGCCAGGCAGCTTCATGGCCTTTCTCGGCAGTTATGGCCGCTTCTAATTTATCCAGGTATCTTAGCTTGGCGGAAACCGGCCAGGCATCCCAAATTTTATATGGGTCTTTTTTATTCCAGAAATTAAAAGCGCGGCGCAGACTATAACCGATTTTTTCCAGGCCGCTTAAACTCTGTTGAACCTCGGCCACTAGCTCAGGCCGCATTTCAATTGGACTATAATAAAGGAAAATGTTGCCCGAAGAGTCCCGTGGATCAGCCGCGATCAGGCTTCCTTCCTGTTCCTGCTGGATAAATACCCCCCCGTCGAGTCTGCGCGAAGCGTTTCGGCGCACTACCTCATCGAGTGAAGCCTCGGCTTGGGGCGCCTTTGGCTTGCGCATCTCCAACCCGGGGGTCGGAGGGGTCAGGTCTTGAATTACGAGTTGCGGTGCCGCAACTCGTAATTCAAGACCTGACCCCTTTGTCTTTGTATTCACAGCCGGGCCGGGCGAGCGGGTTCGGCCGGCCAGCCATTTTCTGAGCTTGGCTAAGCCGGATTTGAAAGTTTTATACAGCGGAATCCAGAAAGCCTGGATAAAAAGAAAATCGCTGTAAAGCGTGGTTGTCGCAGGGGAGCCGATTTCGTATTTTGCGCGTTCCTGCCTGAGCTTGTTTATGAGAGCCGGGCCGTAGGTTAAGAAATGCGCCCGGGCGTTGTCGGCCCTGTTTGCCGATTCGTGGTACGCGGCAATGGCGTTTTCCATAACGCTGATGGTATTTTCCAGCGTGATGATTTTTTCGTCATCCGAAAGACTCTTGATCTGCCGGCGATAGCCATCCACCAGCTTTTGCAGGCTCTCGGCCTGTTCGCGCTGTTCGGAACCGAATTGTTTGGATGTTTTCAAGAAACGGGTTGCATAGCGCTCGGCCACGGTCTCTGGCCGTATCTCCGTCCCCGACGTCACGTCCCCTAGGGACTTCAATCGTCCCTTTGCTCTGGAAAGGGGAGCTCTGTGCAGCGGGACGGCCATCAAATCCAGCGATTCTTCGGAAACGGTTTCACCGTCCGGCAGGCTGGGGGTCCCCCTCTGAGAGACCGCCGGTCCTCGCAGCTCTGCGAGGGGGGCCGGCATTTGCAGGGTTTTAATGAGCGCCCTGTTTTTTTCGTCGAGATAATCGTGGAAATCGCGGTCTTTATCGGTTTTATCGAACGTCCCCCTATTGCGAAGGTTCAGATACATGATGACCTGAATCAGGGAAGCTTCTATCTCTTGTTCGATAAGCGGGCTGTAGCGTTCCCCATTATTCGCGCGCACTGTGAGCCCCTGCTGATCCCAATAAAAGTAAGTCAGGCCGCGGGCGATAAAAGGCATCAAATAAGGCTCGTCAACGCCGGCAAGTTTTTTATTGAAAAGAATTTCATTTTGCATGACATTGATTCGCATAACCTCAAAATCTGTGTCAAATTCTTCCGCCTCGCCGAAATCCGCCCAAACGATTTTAACGTTACGCTGTTTCGCGGCATAGGCGATTTGTTTTTCAAGCCCCGAGCCCTGTAAAAGAAGATTAATCGTCACGCTCAGATAATCCGGCAGTTGTCCCTTTTTTGTCCCGCCGCGGACTTTAGAGACGATTATCCCCGCCACGGCAAAGCCTGCGCCGGCTATGATGCCGAGGGCTCCCAGCCATTCCATCCCCGCCGGAGCCGCCGCGCCCATCAGTAAGGGGGCAAGGGCCATCAAGACCAATTTCGGCCAGAACTTCCCCAAATCCCCTCTCCCCTTGAGGGAGAGGGCAGGGTGAGGGGTTAAATCCCGACGAATTTGTAGAATGGTTTTAAGGGTTAAACTGGTCTGTAGATTTCTGGGGGGCGCTTCTGCTGAGGGAAGCAGGCCAGGCTTGTCAACCTGGACTACCGCGCGAGCGGGAATGGGTTCGAGTCCCACGCCCTCCAGGCTTTTTTGACCCCTCTTGACAGCGGTCAATTCATCTGTTAAATTTAAAACGGTTGACAAGCTTGGCTTCCCTGATGGGAGTGCCTTTAAAACCGAGGTTTCCAAAACCTCGGTTTTTGCTTTCCTTAAATGGAAATACTCTCCAAGGCTCCGGGCTGTCACGGCCAAGATCGTCAAGCCGCCGCTCAGGGCGGCCAATAGGTAGGCTTGGGAATAAATCAATGTTCCGGTAAGCCCCAATCCGATAACCGCGATCATGGTTTCAATAATGGTAAAGCCGCGTTCGCTTTCTCGTTGGGGTCTGACCCCTTCATCATTGGCCGGGACTTGCCCATCGGCGGGTTGAGGCGAGGCGGTTTTTTCCTCACTTTTAACCTCGATATAAGCTTTGATGATTTCCTGAATTCGGGCCAAGACCAGAGGTTTTTCTGATTCTTCAATTTTGATTGCCTTTAAAATGCGTTTAATGGCCTCAATAAGATTTTGCCTGACTGTCTCATATTTATCCGGCGCTGTTGAAGAAAAGTAAAGCCGGATGTAATCTATGAGATAAGGGGAGGCATAATTTGAGGGGGATCCTGCCGCATCAATGCCTGCCAAAATGATCAGGGTCTCCAAAATATCCCGGGCTTGCCGTTGGACCTCGGGATTTTGATTTTTTAAGAGCTTGGCCATGCCGGTATAAAAAGTGTCGTCAGCCGCGAGGATGGGTTCTATGTCAAATTTGCCGATAACGATTTCCTGATCAACCTGGAACTTTTTGCGAAGTTTTAGGGTGCCTTTTTGAGCTTTAAGCTGATGGCGGTGCAGTTTGCGGTAGGCCTCTAAAGCCCGCTGCATAATTTGTTTTGCGTTGAAGCTGTAGAGCGGGCCGTAAAATTTCACTTTTTTGAGGTAGTCTTCGTAATATTTTTTGACCCAATCCTCGGAAAACTGCAAGGCAAGCTTTGTGTTAGTAGTAGATGAACTCAGCCGATAAGAAGCCAATGAGAAGCCAGCCGCCACGGCGGCGAGGGCAAATAATACCGCGCCTCCGGAAACAATGCCGCTTACGACAGCGGTTAAAGCCATTGCTGCCAGCAGGCCGCTTTCGATATTGATGCCGAAAAGCTTGTGTTTTTTAACAAAGCGGCTTTTTTCGATGGGGATGGCCAGGGAGGTTATTTCGCCAAAAAAAGAGCCAAGCAATCTGTCTGCCTTGTCGTGAAGTTCCGGCGTGGGCATGTTTTCCAGGCTCTCATAAAGTTTTGTGTCATCAATGAGAGCCTTTTTGACTTCCCATGAGTATGGAAAGCGTTTGACGTATTCGGTCGCAAATTGAAACGCTTCATCAACCACTGTCTCGCCCCCGGCCTTGACAAACTTATCGGCCTGTTTAATGATGGCCACCGCCTCTTCAAATTTTCTTTTAGCCTCACTGGCGCTCAACTTGTCCAAGGAAACGGAGGCTGATTCTTCTGCATTGGTTAAATCTTGGGATTTGGGAAGGGCGGTCTCAGAAGGAGATGTTGCATTTGTGATTGCTTTGTCCCTTTTATTTGCGCTCGGAGCGCTTTCAGTGACATCGGGCGGGAGTGGGTCAGAGTACAAAATTTTACCCAATGCTCCAAGACCAAGTAAAACGCCTGTCAGACCAAAAGGAAGAAACGAGTTTGCCGCAATCTGCGTTATGAAGGTTGCCGCTGAAGCAGAGCCGGCAACGCTGAAAACAAGCAAACCGGTGAGTAGGGCAACAAGAATTTTGCTTGAGGAAGTCAGGATTTTCGACGAAACTTTTATATGAGATTGCCGCGCCCCTTCGGGGCCCCCAGCCCTGAGGCCTGGGACCCGTTGAGCGCCAAAGGCGCGAGGGGTCGCAATGACAGCGGAATCGTCTGCTTTTGTCTGCTCCCCCGCGCCTTCTTCCTTCGCTCCATCGCTCTTTCGCTCCATCGCTCCATCTTTTCGTGTCCACCCGATTTTTCCCCTGGGCTGGCCCCTAAGCCAATTTAGGGTCCTGGTGAAGATGGGGATGGAAGAACCGATCATGACTGCGTTGGCCAGGGTATTGTGCTGGAGGCTCGGCCAGATGGCATTGATGATGTCAAGAGGTATGCTGGAAATGGCCATGGCGGTAAAGACGGTGACGATGTA
>JACQWW010000204.1 GCA_016209025.1 Elusimicrobiota bacterium
ATTACCTATCACCAAATCACGCTCTGCAGGCTGATGATGGGCGAAGATGAGCCTGATCGCAAAACCCTGGCGTCAGTCGCGGGCAAAATCAACGAATTAAGGGGCCGGCGTGAAGAAAAAACACTGGATCATCTTCTTGCGATGCGTCAGGTTCTAAACCCTCGGCAGCAGCGCAAACTCTTGGCCGCCTTAATGAAGGATTTTTGTTGTGGATGCCGTATGGCCGGCGGCAAAAAATGCCTCTGCGGCATGTGCGGCCTGGGCGAAGAAAAAGGCAAATGAAAAAAGGGTCGAAAGTTTTATCCCTCGTTTTTTTGTCGTCAATAACCGCCCCCGTGAATTCGGGGGACACAATACTTAATTCAGCTGAATTAAGTATTGTGTCCCCCGAATTCATCACTTTGGCCCAAATTCTTGAAATGGCCAAGAGCAATAACCCCGAAATTCGCGCGGCCGGAAAATTTTGGGATGCAGCCGGAAAAAAAGCGGTTCAAGCGGCCACGCCGGAAGGGCCCAGGCTGGATTTCGAGCGGATGTATGCTCCCAATAACGCCAGTGTGATCGGCGCAGCCGAAGAAAAGAATGTCGCCATCAGTCAGGAGATTCCTTTTCCCACCAAGCTTTATCTTCGCGCCGGCCTGGCTTCCAAAGAGGCTCAAATGGCTGAGCAAAAATATCTGGCCAAAGTGCGCGAGGTTTTATCGCGGGCGCGGGCGGCTTATGCCATGCTTTATCTTTCCCACAAAAATCTTGAGCTTTTTAACGAGAATATCGAACTGATGCGCCGTTTCACCAAGGTGGCCGAGTCCAAATACATTGCCGGCCGCGCCAGCCAATCCGATGTTTTAAAAGCCCAGGTGGAGCTCACCAAGATGCTCAATATGCTGGTGGTTATCCAACAGGAAAAAGAGGTGGCCCAGGCCATGCTCAATGCGCTGGTTGGCCGGCCGGCTACAGCGCCTTTGGGGATTCCGGTGGAGCCTGATTTCAAAAAATTGAGTCAAACGCCGGCGGAGCTGGAGGCGCAGGCGCTTCAATACCGGCCTGAGCTTAAAGAAGCTGCTTTGGGACTTGAACGGGCTTCGCGTTCATTGTCCTTGGCGCGATCGGAGTTTATTCCTGATCTCATGCTTGGCTACCGGCGCCGCAATGACATGACGCGAGGCAATTCCCATGATGGGGTGATTGGTTTTACCATGCCTTTGTGGTTTTGGAAACCGGCGGCCATGGCGGCCGAGGCCAGGGCCGAGAAGGAGATGTACGAGGCCGAACTGGAATTTATGAGACTCATGACCACATCTGATGTTCGGATTGCCTTTGTCCGGGCCCAGGCAGTTGGACGTCTGATGGAACTTTATCGCACCGGCATACTCCCCCAGGCCCAGGCAGCGCTTAATGTGGCTGAGGCGGGGTATCAATCCGAGAGGATCAGTTTCCTTGATTTGGTGGATGCCCAGAGATCACTGCTCGATTTCAGGCTGGAGTATTATCAATATGCCGCCGACTATGAAGAACGAATCGCTCAGTTGGAACGTGTGGTCGGCAGGGAGATTGGCGGCTTATGAGAAAAAAATACCTTGTTTTATCCGCCCTTGCCGTATTTTTAGCTGGAGGAGGCATCACTTTTCATCTATGGCGCCGCCATCCCGCTCAGGGTCATGGCGTTTTACAGAAAGCCGGTTATTACTGTCCCATGCATCCCGCTTATACCTCGGATAAACCCGGGGATTGCCCCATCTGCAACATGAAATTAATCCCCATGGAGGAAAATGCAACAGCGCAAGAAACAGCCGGCGCGGTGACGCTGACGCAGCAGCGCCGGCAGTTAATCGGGATGAAATCCGAACTTGTCCAAAGGCGGCATCTGAGCTTTACGGTCCGGGCCAGCGGCCGGGTGGCTTATGATCCTGAACTCTATAATGCGATTGCCGAATATCGTGAAGCTGTCGGGGCGAAGGAAAAAACCAAGGAAAATCCTTGGCCGGATGTCCTGGAGCGCTCCGAGGCCCTGGTCAGGGCTTCTCTTTCGAGGCTCAGGCAGCTTGGACTTTCCGAAGCCCAGATCGAAGAGATCGCTCAAAGCAAGGAAGAACCCACTAATCTTCTTTTGGGAAACTCGCAGGACAGTGTCTGGGTTTATGCCCAGATTTATGAATACGAGATCGGCAAGGTCAAGCCTGGGCAAAAAGTTGAAGTCACAACCCCGGCTTATCCCGGCCGAAAATTCCACGGCATAATCAAGGCCATAGACCCCATTCTCTCGGCGGAAACCAGATCGCTCAAAGTCAGGATCGAGCTTCCCAATCCTGAGGGGCTTTTAAAGCTGGAAATGTATGTCAACGCCCAAATCCGCGCGGATTTGGGTTTTAAACTTGCGCTGGCCGAGGAGGCGCTTATAGACACGGGTGAACGCCAGGTTGTTTTTATTGATCTGGGCGAAGGGCGGCTTGAGCCCCGAGAGGTGCGCGTCGGCCAGGAGGCGGACGGTTACTATGAAATTCTTTCCGGCATCCGCGAAGGCGAGAGAGTCGTCACTTCGGCCAATTTTCTCATTGATTCGGAGTCCCGGCTTAAAGCCGCCATTTCAAAAACAAAAGAGAAACACCGGCATTAAATGATCAAAAAGATTATTACCTGGTCGGCCCATAACAAATTTATCGTCATACTATTGACGTTTGCGGCTATGGCAGGAGCTTACTACTCCATAAAGAACTCCCGCCTCGATGCCATCCCTGACCTTTCAGATACCCAGGTGATTGTCTATTCCCGCTGGGACCGGTCCCCGGATATTATTGAGGACCAGGTGACTTATCCCATCGTGTCCGCTCTGCTGGGGGCCCCAAAGGTTAAGGCGATCCGGGGATTTTCCGATTTTGGCTATTCTTATGTTTACGTGATCTTTCAGGACGGAACAGACATTTATTGGGCAAGAACAAGAGTGTTGGAATATCTAAGCAAGATTCTGCCGCAGCTTCCTGAAGGGGTAAGAACGGAATTAGGGCCTGATGCAAGCGGCGTGGGCTGGGTTTATCAGTATGCCTTGGTTGATAAAAGCGGAGGGCACAGTTTGGCCGAACTCAGAACTTTTCAGGACTGGTATCTGCGATATTATCTTGAGTCCGTTCCCGGAGTGGCCGAGGTGGCTTCCATCGGCGGTTTCCAAAAACAGTACCAGGTTCAAGTCGACCCCAATGCCCTGGTGGCTTACAACGTTTCTCTGATGAAAGTGGTCGAGGCTATCCGGGAGGGAAATAACGATGTCGGCGGCAGGCTTCTTGAGTTTGCCGGAACCGAATATATGGTGCGCGGCCGGGGTTACGTCAAGACGATTGAGGATATCGAAAGCATCGTGGTGGGCCGCGATATGAGAGGAACGCCTATTCTGGTCAAAAGCCTGGGCCGTGTAACGATCGGGCCGGAGATCAGGCGCGGCATCGCCGATTTAGACGGCGAGGGCGACGTGGTGGGCGGCATTGTAGTGATGCGCCACGGCGAAAACGCCTTAAACGTGATTCGGCGCGTTAAAACGAAGTTAAAGGAGATTCGCCATTCCCTTCCCAAAGGCGTCGCCATCGTTGAGACTTACGATCGTTCGGATCTGATCAAGCGCTCGATTGACACGCTCAAGGAAGAGCTTATTTTACAGTTGATCATTGTCAGCATCGTTATTTTGATCTTTTTGTGGCACATTCCCTCAGCTATCATTCCTATCGTGACAATTCCTGTGGCCGCGTTTTTGACATTTATTCCCATGTATTTTATGGGGCTTACCTCAAACATTATGTCCATCTCCGGCATTGCCATCTCCATCGGCGTTTTAGTGGATGGTGCCATTGTGGAGGTGGAAAACGCCTATAAGAAGCTCCAGCTTTGGGTTCAGGGGGGAAGAAAAGGGGATGTCCATGAGATCAGGCTCAAGGCTCTTCAAGAGGTGGGCCCATCTGTTTTCTTTTCCCTTCTGGTGATTGCAGTGGCCTTCCTGCCCATCTTTACCTTAGTGGATCAGGAGGGAAGGCTTTTCAAGCCCCTGGCCTTCACAAAGAACCTGGCTATGGCTATTGCCGCGGTTTTGGCCGTAAGCTTTGATCCGGCTGTGCGGATGATGTTTTCCCGAATGGACTATGTCAATTTTCATTTCCGGCTTTTGGGCTCGCGGTTATCGGGATGGATCTCCAAGGCGATCAACACGGTAACCTTCGGTAGATACTACCCGGAAGAAGAGCATCCTGTCATCCGTGTTCTGTATAAATATTATGAACCTGCCTGCCGTTTTGTCTTGAAGCATCCCTATAAAGTTATTGTTGCCGCTTTTCTTTTGATTTTATCCGCGATTCCTGTTTATCTAAAGCTTGGGTCGGAGTTCATGCCTCCCTTAAATGAGGGAACGATCTTTTATATGCCGACAACTCTGCCCGGCCTCTCCGTCACCGAGGCCCAGAGGCTTCTTCAAACGCAAGACGAGATTTTGAAAAGTTTTCCTGAAGTTGAAAGCGTATTCGGCAAGGCCGGAAGAGCCGAGACCTCAACAGACCCTGCCCCGTTTTCCATGATGGAAACAACCGTTGTTTTAAAGCCGCATGATGAGTGGCGCAAAAAGAAACGCTGGTATTCCTGGATGCCTGAAATCATGCGCCGGCCTTTGAGGCACATTTGGGATGACCGGATTTCTTGGGATGAATTGGTTTCTGAAATGGACGAAAAAATGCGCTTTCCCGGGGTGACCAATGCCTGGACCATGCCGATTAAAGCGAGGATTGACATGCTTTCCACCGGCGTGCGCACGCCCATCGGCATCAAGATTTTCGGTTCCGATCTTAAAGAAATTGAAAGCATCGGATCTGAAATTGAGGGAATTCTCAGGGATGTTTCCGGCACGCGAAGCGTTTACGCGGAGCGCACCGCCGGCGGTTACTTTGTGGATTTTACGTTAAAGAGGGATCAATTGGCGCGTTACGGGCTTAGTGTCAAAGAGGTCGAGATGGTGATAATGTCGGCCATCGGCGGCGAGACCATCACCACGACGATTGAAGGCCGCGAACGCTACTCGGTCAATGTCCGTTATCCGCGCGAACTGCGCGATAATCTGCCCAAACTGCGCCGGGTGCTGGTTGCCGCCATGGGCAGCGGGGTCCAGGTGCCTTTGACGCAGTTGGCCGATATTGATCTTCGCTTGGGTCCCTCCATGATCCGCAACGAAAACGGTCTTTTAGCAGGCTATGTTTTTGTGGATGTGGCCGGGCGCGATATCGGCGGTTATGTGGCTGAGGCTAAGAAGAAGGTGGAGGAAAACCTTAAGCTTCCCACCGGATATTCCATAACCTGGAGCGGCCAGTACGAAAACATGATCCGCGTTAAAGAGCGCCTTAAAGTCGTCCTGCCGTTAACGCTGTTTATCATTATTTTTCTTCTTCATCTAAACACCAAGTCTTGGGTGAAAACAGGGATCGTGATGCTGGCGGTTCCTTTCTCTTTGATCGGAGCTGTCTGGTTTCTTTACCTTTTGGGCTACAACATTTCGATTGCCGTCTGGGTCGGTATGATCGCTCTTATGGGTCTTGACGCGGAAACAGGCGTTTTTATGCTTCTTTATTTGGATTTGGCTTATCACGATATGGTCAAACAAGGCCGGATGCGCACCCATGCCGAGCTTACCGAGGCGGTCGTGTACGGCGCCGTCAAACGGGTGCGGCCTAAAATGATGACTGTTTTTACCTCTTTTATCGGGCTTGTTCCCATTATGTGGGCAATGGGAACCGGAGCGGACATGATGAAAAGAATCGCCGCCCCCATGGTGGGAGGCTTGTTCACTTCATTTGCCATGGAACTCCTTGTTTACCCGGCTGTCTACTTTATCTGGAAATGGAACTACGAGATGAAACAGGGAAAAGTAGACGTCAGCCGGCTTGACATCCGAGCCATGGAAGGTGAAGTATGAAAATGACCTTTAAGCGCGAGCGGGGAGATATCGGCGTCGGAATGCTGATTATGATGGCCGCCATGATGATCGGAATGCACTTTCTCGGCGGTCATATGAAGCATAAAAAAGAAAAAGATTTAAAAAAATCAACGACGGCGGTAGAAGATACGAAAATGGAGGTGCTTGAATGAATGCAGTGAAAAAAGGAATCATCGCGGGATTAGCCTTGGTGGCCGGTTTGGCGGCAGTGTCTATTGCCGCAGCCAAGGGCGGAATGCACGAATGTCCTCATATGAAAGGCAAGTGCGCTTCATATCCCATGCGCGTGGAAGGCGCCGATGTTAAAATCGAAAACCTGGAAAACGGCGTCAGGATCACGATAACGGCAAGCGACGCCGAGGCCGTCAAAGCGATCCAAGCCGCAGCCGTTAAAATGAATGAAAACCATGGCGCGCACGGCAAGGCCGGCGGCGCGAAGGAAATACGGGCGGAGAAAAAAGCCGTTTACGCATGTCCAATGGGCGATTACACCGCGGACAAACCCGGCAACTGCCCAAAATGCGGCATGAAACTTGAGAAAAAATAGCCCGGCGGGCCGCGCCATGCGCTTCTTCGTCTCATAGGCTAAAAAAATTTTCGGTTATTGAACCTTAATATCAATAACGGTCTGCGGATGCAGGCTTTGGTGAACCGGGCATGCCTTGATGAATGCCGCGAGTTTGTCTTTGCTGTTTTGGGTTAAATGTGCCGGCAAGGTGACGGTTCCCACCAGCTTGCCTACGCGCCGGGGCTTGTCGCTCATGTGCTTCTCAATTTCGAGCTTCGCGCCGGTTAAGTCAATTTTGTCGCGTTCCGCGGCTTTGGCCATGATGGTCAGTATGCATGAAGACAAGGCCGCGGCCACAAGATCAGTGGGGGAAAAAGTCCGGCCCTTGCCGCCGTTGTCCGCCGGTAGATCGGTCAAGATTTTGCCTTTGCTCGGCTCATGCGCCAACTCCACCTGACCATCGCCCACGTAAACCGAAGAAATTTTTATTGCCATTTAAACCCCCTCCTTGCTGATTTTTAAGATTATTCCAAATTAAAAATTGGCTAAGGTTTTTCATTAAATTTGCTGGTAAATATTTAACATGAGGCTGACCGTTTGGGGGGCGCGGGGTTCCATTCCTGTTTCCGGCCGGGAATTTTTGAAATACGGGGGAGACACGACCTGCCTTGAAGTCGAGACAAAAGGCGGTGAAACCGTCATTTTTGATTGCGGCACCGGCATCCGCGCCTTGGGATGCAAACTGCTGGCCGAGCGAAAGAAAACGTTCCATATTCTTTTGACGCACGCGCATTGGGATCATGTCATCGGCATTCCGTTTTTCAAGCCTTTGTTCAAAAAAGACGTGGTCATTTATTTTCACGGCTGCACTTACGTCCAGGAGTCCATCCAGACTATTTTCAAGGAAGCGTTGAAGCCGCCTTTTTTTCCGGTTGACATCAACGGCATATCCGCGAAAATCGCTTTTGACATTCTTTGCCCGAAAGTGTTTGAGGTCGCGGATTTGGTCATTGAAAGCGTCCCTCTTTCCCATCCGAACAAAGGCTTCGGCTTTCTGGTTTCGGAAGGCGCCTCCAAATTCGCTTTTTTTCCTGATAATGAGCCTCTTTTCGCGCACCCCGGAGGCAGGGGGCCGTCGTATTACGTCAGGAAGTTTAAAGATATAGAAGTATTATTTCACGACGGAGAATATAAACAGCGGGAATATGAGCGCAGTTATACGGGCTGGGGCCATAGTTCGTACACAGACACATTGAAGATGGCGCTTGAAGCCGGCGTCGGCAAATTGGTTTTTTGGCACAATAATCAGGGGCGGCCGGATCAAGACGTTGACGTCATGCTCGGCGATGCCAGGCGTTTGGCGAAGAAATCCGGTTCCAGCTTGTCCTGCGATACAGCCCGCACCGGCATGCGCCTGTCAATCTAGCCAACCTTTTTTACTTCCGTTGCCCCGGCGAAAGCCGGGGTAGTGTGAGCCTGGCGCGATTCGAACGCGCGACCCCTTGCTTAGCCTACCGCACCGAATTACTTCGGCTCCGCTCATGGCGGATTGCGGTCTGGACTATGTCTTCACCATCTCAGGTGTGCAGCGTATAGTCTCTGAGGACTCTCCCTTAAAATCAAGATAGTTCTGGAACCAATGAACATTACGCTTTTGGCAATTCGCAGACTTGGTGAATCGTATAACCTTAGGGCAATTATCGCTGTTGGGCACATAGAGGACCGTGTTTCGCTGAGGGCAGAAGATGGCGTAGTAATCAAACTCTTCTTTGGAATAAGCTTTTACATGACTGCCGTTTCGATCCGCCCAACTTCTGCGAAACCTGACTTCGACGGTCCCGTTCTTTTTTAATGTCGCGTATTTAACCTGCAACTTGGAAACCCTTCCCTGTGCTTCTATAACAACGATGTCGTAAGGTTGATGCTCAGACAAGGGAATACAGGGGACATGCCCCTTGGTTGTCAGGTCAGCGATCACCTGGGTTAACCCAATATCTGCCTTCGCCTTGGTATGGTGCGACTTCACTTTTTTAATTTCAGATGTTCCGAAACTAACCGATTTTTTCGAGGTTGCCTGCAAATAATCCATTTTCAGGACTTCCTTGCATATAGCTGCATCCACTCTGCGCGTTTAATTTCTTCGCAGAGGCTCCATTCTGAAGGCAAGTGCTCTGTCCAACTGAGCTACAGGCTCGTTTGCTCAATTCTACTTTAATTATTCAAAGAAGGTATTTGGTAAAACTCTTCATCAATCAACCTGCGGCGGATTTTTTGTTCCAGAAGCCGCAGGCGATGGGCTTGGCGATTGTGTCGTCGGGCATTTTGTGGCCGTAGCATTTGTTTTCAGTGTCCAGGTTTTTGCATTCAAGGCACTTGACTTTTGTTTTGCCGGTCAGAAAGCCTAAGACCATACAGATGAATCTCATAAGTATATGCTATAAATTTTTTTGTTAAATCAAGGCAAGGGATAAATGCGTAATGGTCAAAATAATCAGGGAGGCTAAATGAGAAAAATTCCAAAAAGAAAAGTCGCTATTGTCGGCGCTTTTACGACCCCTTGCCAGAGCCGCTGGCTTTCCAAGACGCTTTGGGAGCTTGCCCAGTGGGCTGTTTCCGGGGCGCTTCAAGATGCCAAACTGGATATCTCCAGGGCCGAGGCCGGGGTGGTCGGCTTGTATAACGATATTTTTGCGCGCCAAGCCATTCCGGAGAGCTCATTTATAGGGCACATGGGATTGGCTTTCAAGCCTGTGGTGCGGGTAACCAGCGGAGGGGCCACGGGAATTTTCGCCTTTGGCACGGCTTTCGATATGGTGGCCAGCGGCCGCTTTGATATCGTGCTTTGCGTGGGTGTGGAAAAGGCCACGGACTGCTACGATTTCATGAGTGAAACTCAAACTCCTGAAGTGGTCCAGACAATTGCCTGGTCATGGGATCCCCTTTTCGAGCGCGATCAAGGGGCCACAGCCGCCGATTCCTACGCTGAGGTGATTTTGGCTTACATGGACCGTTATCCTAACGATCTTAAGATGCCGGTGCGCGCCGAAATTCTCAGAATCATGTGCGAGCAGGCTAAAAATAATCCCAATGCCCAGCGCCGCGATGAAATCGTCACGCCGGAGCGCGTTGAACGCTCCCCGTGGATCATCGAGCCGGCTTTCAAGAAGCTTGAAACGTGCGTTTACACAGAGGGCGCGGCATGCCTAGTTCTTGCCGCCGAGGGGGCGGCCGAAGAGATTTGCAAAGACTCCGGACAGCCGCCAGTCTGGATTGAAGGCCTGGGTTTTGCCTGCGAGCCTTACTGGTGGGGAACGAAACATCCGCATAAACTGCCTATGAAATGGCCGGTATCACCGCCGGCGATATAAAGATCGTCGAACTGCACGACGCCTTCCTGCCCCAGTTGGAGATCAGCATGGCTGAGATGGGCTTTGCTCCTATGGGCCGAGCCGATGACCTTATAGAGAAAAATATCATGGCGCCCCACGGCCCGCTCCTGGTCAATCCGTCCGGTGGATTGATTTATGGCGGTCACTTCGTCGGAGGAAGCAACATGTTTTCAACCTGGTCGGCCAGGCGGGAAATGATCAAGAGAGGTCTGGAATACGCTCTAGTGCACGGCACAGGGGCTTCTTCGTCGCAGTTTGGAGGAGCCGCTATCCTTAAAAGGGGGACAAACTGATGGAAAAAATAATGAAAAGAAAAGGCGAATACGTTATCCCGCACGAGGCTGTTCCTGAGGTGATGAGCCGGGTCACGGCATTCCCTTTGGACAAAGCGGTCTGCCTTGAACGAACCGAGGCGATGTTTACGACTTATTGGGCAACCGCGGGGGAGATTTCTCCATTCTTTCTGGCGGTGATGCGGGAGAAAAAAATTATCGGGGCCCAGTGCCCCAAGTGCAAAATGATCATCTGTCCGCCTTATATGACCCGCTGTCCTTCCTGCCAAAACGAGGACCGCAGTCTGATTGATCTCAAGACGGGCCTGGAAATGCCCCAGGTTGGCCGGATGCTTGTCACTGCGCCCATTACGGTATTTGCCAACGCCCGTTTTGCCAAATACGCGCCTTTTGGCCGGGGCCGGGTGATCCTCGGGAAATCCCAATGCGCCCTGCCGATCCAGGTATTCACCACCACGGGATTTCTTAAGCCGGGAATCTTCCGGCAGGGAACGAAAGTCAAGATTATCTTCAGGAAAAACCGCATGGGTTTTTCCACGGATTACTTCGCCGTTCCATACGACGAGGTGCCGCCGAAACTTCGGGACAAACCCGGCCTTGAGGAAACCGAGCTCACTTGGAAGAGCCTGGGCTTGGCCGAGCCCAAGGTCACCCCGGTTCACAAAAAAGAGTTCGCGTCAACCCTGGCCGCGGTTCGCAAATTCGCCGCCGGGATCCCCAGAAGCCCGCGCGCCCAGGCAAATCTGGCAAACTGGAGCCGCAGAATCATAGTCAAGACCGGGGGCGGGGCAATCAATCTTGTTCTTGGTGACCGAAAAATCAAGGTCTTGGACGGAAAAATCGCCCGCCCCGATCTGATGCTGGCCATGGAAAACCCCGCCTGTCTTGCGGCTTGGACTAAAGGCGATTCGCTCGTCAATATGATCCGGACCGGCCAGACCGGCATCAGCAATCTTCGGGACATGGAGACGATTTTCAAGCTCGACCGCCTCCATCGCTCAATGCGGCGCGACGCGGAAGAAAAGGCGGTTTAGCTGAATAACCAAGAAAAAGTTTTAAGCTGGGCGGTGGAAGCGGGCCTGTTAAAGCGCGTCAAGCGCACGGGCTGGTGGTGTTCCGGCGTCAAAGACCCGGAAAGCGTGGCCGAGCATTCGCACCGGATGTCGCTTTTGGCTTTTTATATCGCGGCCGAGGAAGGCGCTGATCCTTATCGGGCCGCAGCCCTGGGACTTTTCCATGATTTGCCGGAAACGCGCCTTTCAGACGCCCACGCCGTGGTCAAGCGTTATTGGACAAATTTGGCCCAAGACGAGATCAGGGCGCGCGACGAGCAAAACGCCTGCCTGCCTGAAGGCCTGGGCCGCGCCCGGATCGAAGAATTAGCCGAAGAATGGAGCGAGGGACGAGCGCCGGAGGCGCGCGCGGCGCGAGACGCGGATTATCTTGAGTGCGCCATTCAAGCGGCGGAATATTTTTGGCAGGAAAAGTCAGTGGCCCGGGAATGGATCGCCTCCAATCTCAAGCGCCTTCAAACGCGCACGGGCAGGCGCTTGGGCGCTGCGCTGGACCGGATTTATAAAAAAGGCCGTTGGGAAGATTTGCGAACTTGGTGGAAGCCTATTTATAAACGCTAATAACTAATAAACTGTATACCAATGCAGGACGCAGACAGCGGAAAAGACGATTTGCCCGGCGGCGCAAAGGCGCTTGCCTTTGACGACGCCAACCTAAAGTGGCTGGGAAGCGTGCTTGGCCTTTACGCTGCCATCCGCATGGAAGCGCAGGAACTGATCACCAGGCTTCCTTCGATCAGGCTTTTATCCTATCCGGAAAAAGCAGACATTATCCGCGAGGGCGAACGTAAAGACGATCTGTATATCCTTTATAAAGGCAAGGCGGACGTCCTGCGAAACGGCAAAACAATTGCCGAGCTTGTCCCGGGCGATTTTTTCGGCGAGATCGGATTTTTAGTAAGCATACCCCGGACCGCGACCGTGCGCGCCGGCAATAATTGCGAGGCGTTTCGCATCAAGTCGGCCGGTTTTGAGGAATTCGTCAAAGGGTACCCTTCCTTGCTTGAGGCCATCCGAGCCGCGGCCAAGCGCCGCATGAGCAAGCTTTTTTAAAGAAAAATAAAAGGTAAATTTTCACGTTTTCAAAAAAACGCGCTTAGGAAATGAAAGAATCAAATGACAGGGCAGAAGCAGAAACTTACCTTAAACTCTCTAAAAAACTGTCCAGTCAATTGGTACCACCTCAGGCGGCCGGCCTTGGCACCGGGCTGGGGCTTTCTATTTGCAGCAGTATTATCCACCGGCTCGGCGGAGTGATTAAAGCGGCCTCTGAAGGCCAAGGAAAAGGCGCTACTTTTACGGTTAGTCTTTTGCTTTAAAAAAAAAGGGGCGTTTAGGAGGCCTTGGCCCCCCGCAGCTTAAATATTGATGGCGAATCAACAGCAGCCCCCACTACGCAGCCCCTGTCCGGAGAACAGGGACGATTGGAGTTCCAGAGGAACGTGTCGAGCTTCGGGGGACGCTGGCCCGCCAGCACCCTCCGCAGAGCTACGGGTACCGGCCGGGCACCCAGAGGGCGCCAGCGTGCCAGAGGCGGGACCCCAGCAGCGCATTTTAGCGGTGGATGACGAAGAGGGCATCCGGTATGCCCTCAAGCGCTTGCTTTCAAAAATCGGCTATAGCGTCATCCTGGCAAAATCAGGCGAGGAAGCGCTCGAACTTATGAAGGAGGGGCCTTTCCATCTTCTCCTGGCGGATCTCAAGCTTCCCGGCCTTGACGGCCTTGAGGTGGCGCGGCATTTCAAATCCAGCTTCCCTCAAGCCGGCATTCTTGTTTTGACCGGAATTCCCAGTCCTGAAACAGCCCGTCAAGCGGCTGATCTGGGGGTTTTTGACTATCTTGCCAAGCCTTTTGACTGCGGCCAAAGGCCGCACTGTGAGCTTTGTTTCCAAATGGAGCTGTTTCTTAAGTAGAGAAGGTAAATTAAAATGGGCAGAATTGTTACTCAAGTGGGAATACGAACCCTTGTTAGGAGCAAAAGGAAAAAATGGCGGCATCAGAGAAATGCTCGCAAGCAACAAGTGTTTTTTTAGATATATTGTTTTTCATGAGGACTGGAAAAACAGAACTTCCCCATTCTGTCATTGCGAGGCCCCAGCAGGGGCCGTGGCAATCTCATGGATTCGGTTTCGCTCACCATGACCCTGCGGGTTCGACTGTCGCTCACCGCCCTGAGCAGAGTCGAAGGGAGCGTAGTCGAACGGGTCAAGCGCCCCGCAACCTTGAGATTGCTGATTCTCACCTCGGCGGCGGCAATTTTTTTCACCGGAGACATAGCGAGACAACACATCTTAAGACGTCTTTCCAAGAGGGCGGCTCATTCAAGCAAGACAGTTTTTGACAGCATTTATTTCCTGATGTCCAGGGGTCTGAAGGGGAATGATATACAGGACTACCTTGATGGAACAAAATTTGCAGCAGCAGAAGCAGCAGCAGCAGCAGCAGAAGAAGAAGAAGAAATAACCGACCTCACCTTTGTGTCTGTCCCGGATATCGGCAGGCAACGCACCAAAACCGTTGTGATTGGCCCCAGGGATGAGGAGGAAAGAATGGCTTTGATGACAGGCAAGACTGTGGAGAGGATGACCTCTGCAGGGCCTAAATACTACAAACAGTTGAGGTATGTTTTACCCGCAAAGTTAAAATCCTCCTGTTTGCCATGCCATAAAAAAAAGGTTGGCGAGGTTATGGGCGCGGCAAGCTACACTGTGTCTCTGAGGTCAACCGGAAAGGATACCAGGCTCCTCCAGAGACAGCTTGGGATAATCCTGGGAGCAGGGATTTTTATAGTAGGGGGAGTGATATTTTTTCTTCTAAACAGGTTTGTTCTAAAGCCTGTCGCGGTAGTAGCGGCAGAGAGGGCTCGTGTTGAGGCGCTTCAGGAGCGGGCCGGGGAATTACAAGCTCTCAATCAGCAGTTAAGGGCAAGCGAACAACAATTAAAAGCCGCCAATCAGCAGTTAGGGGCGAAAGAACAGGCGTTAAGGAGCAAAATGAGCGATTTGGAACGCTTTAACCGGCTTATGGTTGGCCGGGAACTGCGGATGGTCGAACTAAAGGAAGAGGTGAACGCTCTGCTTGAAAAATCAGGACAGCCCAGAAAGTATGAGGCGACGGAGAAGACAAAAGGCGGGTAATCGGTGATCGGTAATCAGGTGATCGGTCATCGGTAAAAAGGAGATAAGATTATGCCAGTTATAAGCATGTTCTATATTGGGATTTAGCTGTAAAAGGTGAGCATCCTTTTAATATTGAGCCATTGAAGTAGTCTTATGAATCCAAGAGTAACCAACGTAGCTGCAAATGATGATTTCACTCTAACGCTTAAGTTTGAAAATGGAGAGAAAAAATCTTTTGATATGCACCCATATTTAGACTTTGGTGTATTCAAAGAATTAAAAGACTTCTCCTATTTTAAGCAGGCAAGACCATTTATGGGCACTATATCCTGGCCGCATGGTCAAGATATTTGTCCTGACACTCTATATATTGAAAGTAAGCAAACCTATAAAGCATAAAGAAGGGAAAGCAAGAGGTGAACACTCTGCTTGAAAAATTAGGACAGCCCAGGAAGTATGAGGCGCCGTGGAAGATAAAGACGAAGGATGGGTAATCGGTGATCGGTAATTAGGCGATCGGCCATCGGTAAAAAGGAGAAATATGGCTATTATTCAGAAAGAGATTGAATTGGCAGGTTCAAAAAGCAAAAGAAAAGAGGTTGCCCTATTTGATTCGGGAGCAACTTATTCCTGTATCGAAAAAGGGGTGGCAGAAGAATTAGGAGGAATTGTTTCAATGCTTGAACCACTTAAATTGGGAACAGCGAAAGAAGGAGAGGCGGTAGAGGCAAAAGGAAGGATTCCTCTTGATTTTTATTTTAATGGTTATCGTTTTTCTGATGAGTTTATGGTAATTCCTGGTCTTTCAGAAAAAGTAATAATTGGGGCAAAAACGCTTCAATCATGGCGATTTAAACTTGATTTTGAGAATGATGAGGTAATAATTGATCCGAGAGTAACAAAAATCAGGTTGTTATAAAAAATAAGGAAAAATGCGAAGTGAAATGAAGGAAAAAGAGGAAACGAAAAAACTTAACTGTTGGGAATTTAAAAAATGCGGGCGCGAGCCTGGCGGAGCAAATGTTGAAAGTATGGGGATATGCCCCGCCTCTACTGAAAAATCCTGCGATGGATTTAACGGTGGAAAGAATGGCGGCAGGATTTGCTGGGCGGCGGCCGGAACCTTCTGCGGCGGTAAAGTTCAAGGCATTTTCGCCAAAAAGGTGTCCGTTTGTCTGGAATGTAATTTTTTCCAGCAGGTTGTCAAAGAAGAAGGGGGAAAACAGAATTTCAAATTTCTATTGCCTGGTCTGGAATTGCAGGCAGTTAAGCACCTATTGGAAGAAATAATTGCAGCCAAAGATTACACAGACAACATCAATCAGCAGTTAAGGGCAAGCGAACAACAACTCAAAGCCGCCAACCAGCAGTTGGGGGCGAAAGAGCAGGCTCTAAGGAGCAAAATGAGTGATTTGGAAAAGTTTAACAGACTTATAGTCGGCCGGGAACTGCGGATGGTCGAACTAAAGGCAGAGGTAAACTCTCTGCTTGAAAAATCAGGACAGCCTGGGAAGTATGAGGCGCCGTGGAAGATAAAGACGAAGGACGAGGGATGATTCGTCCTTCGTAAATAAGGGCATTCAGGAGATGGCTGAAGCGAAATACCTTGAAATAAAGGTTGAGGAATTGCAAGCTCTCAACCGGCAGTTAGAAGGGAGTCAGAAAGCCTATCTGAACATTATGTCGGATATGGAGAGAAAAAGCAGGGAACTGGAAGAAAATCAAAAGAGTTTATTAAACATCATGGATGATTTGGAAAAATCGCATAAGGAACTGCAGGCATCGGCCCAAAGAGAGAAGGAGCTTAGAGCAGCCGCCGCAGCGGCAGAAAAAGCAAAGGTCGAGACATTGGAAGGGGCAAAGGCCGAACTTGAGAAAAAGGTGGAGGAGCGCACCGCCCAGATAAAAGAAATGACCGCCGGCCTTGTTCAGACCACAAAATTGACCGCCCTCGGAGAACTGAGCGCCGGGGTGGCGCATGAGTTAAATCAACCCTTGAATGCCATAAAAATTATCTGCCAGAGCACTCTGCGTGATGTGGAAAAAAACCGCTATAACCAGGATTCTTTTGAGTCCGACCTTAAGGAGATAGTCGGCAATGTCAACCGGATGGCGGAAATCATTGACCACATGAGGGTCTTTTCCAGAAAAACAGAGGGGACGCCCCATGAGAAAATAAATATAACCGAGCCCCTGGAAGGGGTTTTTAAGATTCTTGGCCAGCAGTTTAAGGTCCATAATATAGAGGTGCTCAAGGAA